>RFKJ01000098.1 GCA_003694325.1 Deltaproteobacteria bacterium | reverse complement strand
TGGTGTTCATCAGCGGCATGTCGGTGATGGCGGTCGAGATGACCGGCCTGCGCCTGCTGGCGCCCTACTTCGGCACCTCCCTCATCGTCACCACCGTCCTCATCGGGTCGATGATGACCTTCCTCAGCGTGGGCTACTGGCTGGGGGGGCGCTGGGGCGACCGCCATCCCCGCCTGGCCCGTCTCTGCGGCACCACCGCCGTCGCGGCCCTGTTCGTCCTGGCCATCCCGTTCATCGCCCGCCCGATCCTCCGCGCCTCCGCCGAGGTCCTCCGCCCGCTGGTCCAGGGACAGCACCTCGAACAGGCCCCCCTGGCCGTCGCCAGCCTGGTCGGCGGCCTGCTGGGCACCCTGGCGCTGCTGGCCGTCCCGGTCACGCTGATGGGCACCGTCAGCCCCTGGGCCGTCCGGCTCGCGGTGGTCCGCCTCGAGGACGCCGGCAAGGCGGCCGGTCGCCTGTACGCCCTGTCCACCGTGGGCAGCATCCTGGGTTCCTTCCTCCCCGCCCTGGTGCTCATCCCCCTGCTCGGCGTGCGCAACACCTTCATCTTCGTCGGCAGCGTGCTCCTGCTGGTGTCCGCCGCCGGCTTCTGGTCCCGGGGGCGGGCCGCGGGGGCGGGCGCAGCCGCCACGGCGCTGCTGCTGCTTCCCGCCGGGACCATCCGCCCGATGGAGGGTCTCGTCTACGAGGGGGAGAGCCTCTACCACTTCATCCAGGTCGTCCAGGAGCCCTACGGGCCCTGCCCCGACGCCTACCACCTGTACCTCAACGAGGGAATCGGGGTGCACTCGGTCAAGTGCCCCGACCCGAGCAAGGAGATCCGGGGCTACTGGACCTACCTCGCCGCCGCCCCCCTGTGGATGGACCAGGTCCGCGACGACCCCGAGGTGTTGATCGTCGGGCTCGCCGGGGGCACCGTGGCCCGCCAGTTCCTGGAGGCCTTCCCCCAGGCACGGGTGACCGGCGTCGAGATCGACGGCGAGGTGGTCGAGGTCGGGCGGCGCTGGCTGGACGACGACGACCCCCGGATCCGGCCGGTCATCGCCGACGGGCGCGTCTTCCTGCAGGCCACCGATGCCCGCTACGACGTCATCCTGATCGACGCCTACCGCCAGCCCTACATCCCCTTCCACCTCGTGACCCACGAGTTCTTCGAGCTGGTGTCCGAGCACCTCGACGACGGGGGGGTGGTCGCGGTCAACGTCGCCAGCGTGCGCGGGGTGGACCGCAACCTCGCCGCGATGATCTTCCGCACCCTCGAGGAGAGCTTCCCCGAGGTGATCTGGGTCGACGCCACCCAGGCCAACGACGTCCTCTACGCCATGAAGCGCCCCACCGACCGGTTCCTGGCCGCCGACCGCCTCGCCACCGGGTTCCACACCACCGCCTATGACCGCATCCGGCGCGACTTCCGCAAGCGGATCCGGGGGGACGTTCCCGGGTGGCAGGAGGCGCGGTTGTTGACCGACGACCAGGCACCCGTCGAGATGGCGTGGGACCTGATGACCCTCGAGTACGCCCGGTAGCGCCCCACCCCGCCCCCGGGTTTTGTGATAGCTGCGCCCGGCGTCCTCCCCCGGGGAGGCGCAGGCTCCCCACCGGAGGATCGATGCTGCGGGCCGTTCTCTTCCTCATCGCGCTGACCATGGTGCCGGCGCTGGAGCTCCGCGCCTCGATCCCGGTGGGCTTCTTCTCGATGGACGAGCACCTGGCCTGGCCGGTGGTGGTCGCCGTCTGCGCCGCGGCCAACATCGTGCTCGGCTGGGTGGTCTTCGCGCTCCTCGACCCGGCCTTCGGCATCCTCCGGCGATGGGCATGGTTCGAGCGGAACATCTGGCCCCGCCTGGAGAAGACCCGCCACCGGCTGCACCCCTACGTCGAGAAGTACGGAGAGCTGGGGGTGGCCCTGTTCATCGGGGTGCCCCTGCCGGGTTCGGGGGTCTACAGCGGGGCGCTGGGGTCCTACCTCCTCGCCCTGGACCGCCGGAAGTTCGCCATCGCCAACGTCCTGGGGGTGCTCATCGCCGCCTCGGCGGTCACCGCCCTGTGCCTGCTCGTCCAGCACGGGGTGGTCGGACCCGACAGCTGGATGGTCCGCCTGTTCCTCAAGATGCGCACCGCCTGAGCCCGAGGTCCACGGGCCGACCCGCGGCACGGCCCCGGCGGCGGCGGCCCCGACCGGTCGGAGCCCCGGCCGCCCGCCATCCGCCCGTTCAGGCCGCCCGGGTCGCCTGCAGCTCGGTGAACACCTCGCGCAGCAGGTCCATCACCAGCCGCACCTCGCCCTCGGTGATCGAGAACCGCGGGGTGAACCGCAGGGCGTTCCTGCCTCCGTGGATCACCCCCAGCCCGGCCAGCCGGCAGCGCTCCTCGGCACCCCCGAAACCCACGCAGGGGATCGACGGATCCAGCTCGGCGCAGAACAACAGGCCGGTGCCCCGGATCTCGGTGATCATGCCCGGGAACTCGTCGCGCAGCCCCTCCAGCTCGGCGAGGAACTGCTGCCCCCGCTCCCGGACGTTGGCCCGCATCTCCGGGGTGACGTGGTCGAGGACCGCACAGGCCACGTCCAGGGCCCGGGGGTTGGTCGTCATGGTGTTGCCGTAGACGCCGTGCACGTAGAGGTTCGCCGCCCGCTCGGACAGCCCCACCACCGACAGCGGGAACTGGCCCGCGTTGAGGGCCTTGGACCAGGTCTCGATGTCGGGAGGGGTGCAGTCCTGGAAGCCGGGGTAGTCGACGATGCTGAGCACGCCGTGGGCCCGCAGCCCGGCCTGGATGCTGTCCACGACGACCAGCGAGCCGTGCTTGTGGGCGAGACGGACCGCGGCGTCGTAGAACTCGCGGGTGATGGCCCGGCCCGGCGCCCCCTCGCCCTGGACCGGCTCCATGTAGACCGCGTCGATGAACACCTGGTCCCGGTCGGCCTGCGCGAAGGCCGCCTCCAGCGCGGCGACGTCGTTCTGGGGCACGGTGATCAGGTCGCTGTGGTCCCGGAAGGAGGCGAGGTTCTCCTCGTAGGCCTTGCGACAGGAGTCGGAGATCCGCGCCGGGCAGAAGGTCCGACCGTGGAAGCTGCCCTCGATGGACAGGTGCCGGATCCGCCGGTTGCGCATGGCGCTGCCCCCGCCGGTCTGGCGGGCGGCGTTGATGTCGGCGAGGCGGGTCGCCATGGTCATGGCTTCCGAGCCGGAGTTCAGGCAGATGAACCGCGAGAACGGGCAGCCCCCGTCCCGGGTGTGCCCCAGCTCGGCCCGCAGGCGCCGGTCGAGGCGGAGCTGGCTGAGGCTCGGGGTCATGACGTTGGCCATGACCTGGGGACGGCGCAGCGCCTCGAGCACGAACTCGGGGTTGTGCCCATGGCCGAGCATCCCGTAGCCCCCGTTGTCGTGGATGACGGCGCCATGCAGGGTCACCAGCCACGGCCCCCGGGCGGCGAGGCCGACGTAGGGCTGCACCGCCGGCGGTTCGTAGAAGTTGGTGTAGCCGGCCTGGACCTGCTCGCAGAGGTCGGCCTCGGGCATGGCCAGCAGCTCCGGATCGGTCTGGCGCAGCCGCTGGTGCAGGGCGAGCGCCTCGTCGACGGCGGCCACCAGGTCCGGGTATTCGTCCGCCAGCGTCACCAGCCGTTCGTCGGGGATCCCGCGGGTGCGACGGGGACCGGAATGGCGGCGGATGTCGTCGAGGTTCTGCAGGACGGTCATGCGGACTCCAAGCTCCGGGCCGACGACGGGAGGTCGACGGCGCGTGGGGATGGGGGGGGTCCCCCGCGGCGGGGGGCGCAGCGGCCCCTAGCCCGCCGGCGGCCCGTCTGCCCCTCGCAACGGCCGCCCTTCCGGTCGCCTTCGCCCCCCCCTCCGGGGCAGCCCGCCGCGGGTCGGGACCGATCCGCCCGTTGCCCGCCGGTCGGGGTCGGGCTAGGCCGCAGCCCTCACGTCGGCGGTGCCGGGACCCTGCGCCGCGCCATCCTCGTGCCGCCTCCCCCCACCCCGGAAGGTCCTCCATGGCCCGCTACGAAGGTCTCGACTTCTACGCCATCGACAAGCAGCTCACCGACGAGGAGCGGATGGTCCGCGACCTCGTCCGCAACTGGGTGGAGGACCGGGTCATCCCGATCATCGAGCAGCACTGCCGCGAGGGTCGCTTCCCGATGCACCTCGTCCCGGAGATCGGCGAGATGGGGCTGCTCGGCATGAACCTCGAGGGCTATGGCTGCGCCGGGATGAGCAACGTGGCCTACGGCCTGGCCTGCCAGGAGCTGGAGCGAGGCGACTCGGGGATCCGGTCCTTCGTCAGCGTCCAGGGCAGCCTGTGCATGCACCCGATCCACGCCTTCGGCAGCGAGGAGCAGCGGCGCAGGTACCTGCCGGAGATGGCGACCGGCAAGCTCATCGGTTGCTTCGGCCTCACCGAGCCCGACTACGGCAGCAACCCCGGCGGGATGGTGACCAAGGCGGTGGACGACGGCGACAGCTACGTCCTCAACGGCGCCAAGATGTGGATCACCAACGGCAGCATCGCCGACCTCGCCATCGTCTGGGCCAAGCTGATCCCGCCGGGCGGCACCCTCGCCGACGGTCGGATCCACGGGTTCATCGTCGAGAAGGGGGACCCCGGCTTCTCGGCCCCGGAGATGCACGGCAAGCACAGCCTCAAGGCCTCGGTGACCTCGGAGCTGGTGTTCGAGGACTGCCGGATTCCCAAGGATCGCATCCTGCCCGGCGTCTCGGGCCTGAAGGGTCCCTTCTCCTGCCTCAACAACGCCCGCTACGGGATCGCCTGGGGTGCGCTCGGCGCCGCCCAGGCCTGCTACTGGTCGGCGCGGGAGTATGCCCTGTCCCGGACCCAGTTCGGCAAGCCCATCGCCAGCTTCCAGCTCGTCCAGAACAAGCTGGCGTGGATGCTGCGCGAGATCACCAAGGGGCAGCTCCTGGCGCTGCAGCTCGGCCGGATGAAGGATGCCGGCACGATGTTCCCCGAGCAGATCAGCCTGGCGAAGATGAACAACGTCGACATCGCGCTGCAGATCGCCCGGATCGCCCGCGACATCCACGGCGCCAACGGGATCCTCGACGAGTACCCGGTGATGCGGCACATGGCCAACCTCGAGAGCGTCTACACCTACGAGGGCACCCACGACATCCACAACCTCATCCTGGGGCGGTGGATCACCGGGATCCCGGCCTTCGAGTAGCCAGGGCGCGGCGCTGCCAGCCGGCGTCGGTCCGCTCCCAGATCCAGGTCGGCCACCAGGTGAGATCCAGCTCGATGGTGGCCATCTCCCGGCGGCGGTCGAGGTCCTCGGTGAGGATCCGCGTCGCACCACCGTCCTCGATGTCGGCGACCGCGGCGAGGAAGGCGTCGAGGTCCGGCGTCGGGACACCGTCCACCTCGAGGATCCGCCTCGCCGGGCGCAGGCCGAAGCGGGCGGCCGGGGACCCGTACCAGTACCACGAGACGTAGACGCCCTCCCGCTCGATCCCCCGCTGCTCGGCGATGGAGGCCGGCGGTTCGTGTACCAGCATCCCGCCCCATGACACCAGGCGCCGGATCCCCTGGCCATCGCGCACCAGCGGCTCCACCGTCTCCACCCGTTCCTCCCCCTGGCGGCTCAGCCGGACCTCCACCGCGTCGGCCTGGCTCAGCTCCTCGATCCGTCGCAGGTCCACCGCCGGCTCGCCGCCCACCGTGACGAGGATGTCGCCCTCCTGGAGCTGACCCCGGGCCGGGGCGTCGGCGGCGACACGCAGCACCTCGAACGCGCGGCGGGCGCTCCCGCCGGCCTCCTCCAGCAGGCGGGCGGCTTCCGCCGACAGGCCCCGGGCCCGCGCCTCCACCAGGCCCAGCTCTCCGAGGGTGACCCCGAGGCTGCGGTGGAAGGGCGTCCGGCCCTCGCGGAGCGGGTCGACGACGTCGTGCAGGTAGGACGCCGGCAGCCCGAGAAAGAAGCCGTCGGGCTTGTCGCCGGACAGGTCCACGAAGCTGGCCCACAACGCACCCACCCGGCCCTGGCGATCCACCAGGACGCCGCCGTTGCTGCGCGCCGCCTGCCCGACGTCGATGGTCTCGATGTTGGTGTCGATGAAGAAGGGGGGGCTGGGAAGGGGGAGGGCCAGCGGCTCGATCTGCTCCACCCGGGTCTTCTGGCTGACCACCCGCGAACGCCAGTCCATGCCGACGTGCCACACCCGGTCGCCGGGCTTCAGGGGCGTGTCCCGGAGACG
>RFKJ01000097.1 GCA_003694325.1 Deltaproteobacteria bacterium | reverse complement strand
TGATCGCGGTGCTCACCTGGCGCTGCTGCTTGGCGGACAGCCCGGTGGCCCGGCGGGGGAGGATCTTGCCGCGCTCGGTGAGGAAGCGGGACAGCTTGCGGACGTCCTTGTAGTCGACGATCTCGCCCTGCTTCAGCGGGGAGGACTTGCGACGAGACATGGGGTTGCAACCTCGTGGGGAAATGGCCCGCTGTACTAACGGGTTCGGGCGGCGCCGTCACGGAGCGGGCTGGCAACGGGGGCAATAGAAGGTGGACCGGCCGCCGAGCGCGATGCGTGCGATGGGGGTGCCGCACCTGGGGCACGGCTCGCCCTCCCGGCCGTACACCGCGAACGGGTTGGGGCCGCCCTCGGTGAGGTACACCAGCTCGCCGTCCTGCTGCGCGTCGATGGCGTCGCGGAGCTGGTCGACGATGGCGCGGGACAGGGCCTCCCACTGGTCGTCCGACAGCGCGTTCGCCGGGATGGCGGGGTGGATCCGGGCGCGGAACAGGGCCTCGGCGGCGTGGATGTTGCCGAGCCCGGCCAGGCGGCCCTGGTCCATGAGGGCCACCTTGATCGCGGCCCGGGTGCGGAACCGGGCGGCGAGGGCGGGGCCGGGCAGGGCGGCGAGCAGCGCGTCGGGTCCCAGGCCGGCGGCCAGCCGGTCGGCCAGGCGCGCGGCGGGGCAGGGGATCAGCGCGCCGAACCGCCGCGGGTCCCGGAACCACCACACCGCGTCGCCGAAGCGCAGGCCGACCCGCGCGTGGGGCGGCTCCTCGCCGGGGACCCACGCGCCGCTCATGCCGAGGTGGATCAGCAGGCCGCCGGGCGGAAAGGGCCAGCCCAGGCGCTTGCCGTGGCGCATCGGTTCGCCGGCCTCGGCCCCGACGAGGGCCGCGAGGCGCGCCGGTCCGTCGGGCAGGGCGTCCCGCGGCCGGGTGGACCAGTCGCCGCGGATCGCCTGCGGATCGCGGACGATCACCTCGTCGAGGCGGCGGCCGGCGACGCGCCGCGCAAGCTGTCGTCGAGCGATCTCGACCTCGGGGAGCTCTGGCAGGGTCGGCCTCCTGTCCACCCGGGGTTAGGGGGGCGCCGGGAAGGAGGTCCACGATGCATCTGCGCAGCGATTCGTTCAAGCCCTACCACTGGTTCGATCCCCGCCTGGCCTTCGGCAAGCCGGATCCCGACACCCACGTCACCTTCGCCGGCAACCGCAACCCGCACCTCGCGTGGTCCGGGGTGCCCGAGGGCACGCGGTCCTTTGCGCTGCTGTGCTGGGATCCGGACGTACCCACGGTCGGCGACGACGTGAACCAGGAGGGCCGGACCGTGCCCCTGGACCTGCCCCGCACCGACTTCTTCCACTGGGTGGTGTGCGACCTGCCCGCCTCCCTGCGCGAGATCGCCGAGGGCGCCCACGCCGACGGGGTCACCGTGGGCGGCAAGGACCCCGGGCCCACGCCGGACGGCGGGCTGCAGGGGCTGAACGACTACACCGGGTGGTTCGCCGGCGACCCCGACATGGGAGGGGAGTACGCCGGCTACGACGGGATGGGCCCGCCGTGGAACGACGAGCGGATCCACGGCTACCGCTTCGCGGTCTACGCCCTCGACGTGGACAGCCTGGGCCTGTCGGGCGCGTTCACCGGGGCCGAGCTGCGCGCGGCCACGGCCGGCCACGTGCTCGACAGTGCGGAGATCCTCGGGCTGTACAGCAACAACCCGCAGGTGCTCGCCGAGCGCGGACGCTAGCAGCGCAGGGGGTATCAGCCCGGATCGAGGGCCCGGGCCACGTCCTGCAGGCGGTCGCGGAGCTGCTCCAGCTCCCGCCGAAGGCGCACCCGCTCCACCGCGATGCCCTCGGCGTCGCGCGCGGGTGGGCGCTCGAGGCGGAACACCAGCAGGTCGAGGTCGCGGGCGATGTCTTCGACGGCGCGGGCGTGGCGGGCGGCGGACATGGCCGGGAGCATATCGCGGCCGGCGGCGCGAAGCGGTCAGGGACTGTCCGTTGCGCGGGGCGTCGGGCCCCGATAGGCGCGTTCCCCTTCAGCGAGGACCCCCATGCGGATGATCTTCATCGGCCCGCCCGGCGCGGGCAAGGGCACCCAGGCCGCGCGCCTGGTCGCGCGCCACGGCATCGCCCACATCTCCACCGGCGACATGCTCCGCGCCGCGGTCCGGGCGGGCACAGACCTCGGGCGGGAGGCGCAGCGCTACATGAGCGCGGGCGAGCTGGTGCCCGACGAGGTGATCATCGGGATGGTCCGGGAGCGGATCCAGGAGCCGGACTGCGCCCGGGGCTTCCTCCTCGACGGCTTCCCCCGCACCCTGCCCCAGGCCGAGGCGCTGGACGCCGCGCTGTCCGAGGCGGGGATCGCCCTGGACCACGTGCTGGTGCTCGAGGTCCCCGACGAGCTCATCGTGCAGCGGATCACGGGTCGGCGGATGGACCCGGAGACGGGCGAGATCTACCACCTCGAGTTCAAGCCGCCCCCGCCGGAGATCGCGGACCGGCTGGTGCACCGCAAGGACGACACCGAGGAGGCGTGCCGGGCGCGGCTCGAGGCCTACCACCGGCAGACCGCGCCCATCATCCCGTTCTACGAGGCCAGGGGGCTGGTGCGCCGGGTGGACGGGGTCGGCAGCCTCGACGAGGTGGCCGCGCGGATCGAGGCCGCGCTCGGGGCGTAGGCCCTACAGCTCGGCGAGGATCTTTGCCTCGACCTCGGGGTCGATGCCCACCCCGGAGGGATCGCCGGGGTGCGCCTGGCGCCACGCCCACCCGTCGACAGCGGTCTCGGCGGGGTCCCGGGTCCACAACCCGGCGGTCATGGCCAGGGTGCGGTCCACGTGGCACGCGCCGCGGTACGGGCCCACCGCGGGCATCCACAGCGGCAGGTCGATCCACGCGCGCAGTCCGTGCCGGGCGAGGACCTCCGCCGGAGCCCACCTCCACTGGACCCGGTCGCCGGTGCGCTCGGCCACGCCGCGCAGGAAGTCCCCCCACCGCACCTCGGCGCCCACCGCGTGCAGCGCGCCGGTCTCCCGGCCCAGGCCCACCCGGACCAGGAACGGGGCCAGGTCGCGCACGTCGATGAGCTGCAGCTCGTCCGCGGGGGAGCCCGGGGCCACCGCGGGGCCGCCCCGCGCCGCGCGGCGCGCCCAGTAC
>RFKJ01000096.1 GCA_003694325.1 Deltaproteobacteria bacterium | reverse complement strand
TAGTTGCGGATGGTGATCCGGCGCGACTCCCCGGTGCCCGGCTCCATCGCCGACACGTGCAACATCCCGTTGCTGTCGATCCGGAAGGTCACCTCCACCTTGGTCTGCATCCGCGGCGCCGGGGTCAGGCCCGACATGATGAACTCGCCGAGAAACTCGTTTTCGTCGGCGAACCGGCTGTCCCCCTGGCGCACCGTCACCCGGACGGCCTCCTGGTCGTCCTGGCTGGTGGCGAAGGCGCGGGTCTCGCTGGTGGGGACGTGGGTGTTCCGCGGGATGATGGGCTGGAACAGCCCACCGATGACGTCGATGCCCAGGTCGAAGGGGGTGACGTCGATGAGCACGTGCTGGGGAGCGTCATCGCGGTCGGTGAGGCTGGCCGCGTGGACGGCCGCCCCGATGGCCACCACCTCCTCGGGGTGGACTCCGCGACTGGGTTCCCGGCCGAACAGGCCCGAGATCGCCTCCCGGACCCGGGGCATCCGCGTCTGCCCGCCGACCAGGATGACGTCGTCGATGTCGCTGAGCTGCAACCCGGCGTCGGACAGCGCCCGCCGGGTCACGTCCAGCGTCCGATCCACGAGGTCCTCGACGAGGCTCTCCAGGGTCAGGCGGGTGACCGCCAGCTCCAGGTTGTGCTGCGGCGTGATCCGCGGCACCAGCACGGTGGTCCGATCGGTGAACGACAACTCGCACTTCGCGCGCTCGGCGGCGTCCTTGATCCGCTGCAGCGCCGTGCGGTCCTCGCGCAGGTCGACCCCGGTCTGGGTCTGGAAGTGGTCGGCGAGGTAGTCCACCAGCCGGTAGTCGAAGTCCTCGCCGCCCAGGTAGGTGTCGCCCTTGGTCGCCAGGATCTCGTAGACCCCGCCGGACAGATGCAGCACCGACACGTCGAAGGTGCCGCCTCCGAGGTCGTAGACGACGATGGTCCGGTCGCTGTCGCGCCGGAATCCGTAGGCCAGGGCGGCGGCGGTCGGCTCGTTGAGCAGGCGCTCACAGCGGAGCCCGGCGACCCTCGCCGCCTCGAAGGTGGCCGCGCGCTGCTGGTGGTTGAAGTAGGCCGGGACGGTGATGACCGCTTCGTCCACCGGCTCGCCCAGCGCCCGCTCGGCCATCTCCTTGGCGGTCTGCAGGACCAGGGCGCTCACCTCGACCGGGGTGAGGACCTGGTTGCCCAGGCGGAGGGTACACAACCCGTCGGCGGCGGGCCGGATCTCGTAGCCCACCCGCTTGCGGGCCTCGACGGCCTGCTCGCTGTCGAAGCGCCGACCCATCAGCCGCTTGAAGGCATAGACCGTCCGGTCCGGATCGGTGAGGATCTTGTTGCGCGCCGCGTGCCCCACCGTGGCGGTGCCGAAGTCGTCCACCGAGACCACCGACGGCAGCACCCGGTAGCCCTTGTCGTCTTCGACGACCTGCGGGCGCCCTTCGTGGAGCACGGCCACCACGGTGTTCGTGGTGCCGAGGTCGATGCCGATCGATCGTCCCATGCCAGTCCGTCCTCTTCGGGCGGCAGTCTACCGCAGGAGGTTGCCGATGCGACAAGCGCGCCGGCGGCGCCGACAACCGAGGAGCCTGCCGCCCCGTGTTCAGAGCTCGAACAGCGGGACCTGGACCCGGCGCTCCTCGGGGCGGGGATCGACGGGGTAGTCCAGCGAGAAGCAGGCCTCGCAGAAGGTGCCGCGGTCCTCCCCCTCGGCTTCCCGCAACGCGTCGAGGGACAGGTAGGCCAGGGTGTCGGCCCCCAGCGATGCCCGGATGCCCTCGAGGTCGAACCGGTGGGCGATCAGCTCTTCCCGGGTGGGGGTGTCCACCCCGTAGTAGCAGCTCCCCCGGGTCGGCGGGGCGGTGATGCGGAGATGGACCTCGGCCGCGCCCGCATCCCTCAGCATCCGGACGATCTTCCGCGAGGTCGTCCCCCGCACGATGGAGTCGTCGACCACGACGATCCGCCGGCCCTCCAGCACGGCCCGGACCGGCGCCAGCTTGAGCTTGACGCCGAAGTCGCGGATCTGCTGGCTGGGCTCGATGAAGGTCCGACCGACGTAGTGGCTGCGCAGGAGCCCGCGCTGGTAGGGGATGCCGCTCTCCTCGGCGTAGCCCAGCGCCCCGGTGACGCCGGAGTCGGGCACCGGGATGACCGCGTCGGCGTCCACCGGGTGCTCGCGGGCGAGCAGGCGCCCCAGTTGCAGTCGCATCTCGTAGACGCTGCGTCCGAACACCCGGGAGTCGGGACGGGCGAAGTAGATCGCCTCGAAGACGCAGGCCCGCCGGGGGCGCCGGGGGAACGGGCGCAGGGACTGGACGCCGTCCCGGTCG
Organism: Deltaproteobacteria bacterium; assembly: GCA_003694325.1. Lineage (GTDB taxonomy): Bacteria > Myxococcota_A > UBA796 > UBA796 > UBA2385 > J125. The sequence continues at coordinate 2,653 of RFKJ01000096.1, read as the reverse complement.
ATGATCACCATCTCCCCCGGCTCGATCTCCCGCACCAGCTCCCCACCGATCAGGTCGAGGGCACAGGACTCGCTGGCCAACACCCACGCGTTCCCGCGCCGGCCGAGGACCAGGGGGCGGAAGCCGTGGGGGTCCCGCACCCCGACGAGGGTGTCGCGGGTGAGCAGGACCATGCTGTAGGCACCCTCGACCCGCATGAGCGCGTCGACCAGGCGGTTGATGAAGGTGGTCTGCCGGCTGGCGGCCACGAGGTGCAGCACGACCTCGGTGTCGGAGCTGGTCCCGAAGATGCTGCCGCTGGCTTCCAGCTCCTCGCGCAGCAGGCCGGCGTTGGTCAGGTTGCCGTTGTGGGCGATGGCAAGCTGGCCGGCCTGGTAGCGGACGACGAATGGCTGGACGTTGCGCAGGCTGTCCTCGCCGGTGGTCGAGTACCGGACGTGGCCGATGGCCGCCCGTCCGACCAGGGAGGCGATCTCGGTACCCCCGAACACCTCGCCGACCAGGCCCTGGCCGCGGAACAGCCGGATCAGGTCCCCGTCGCTGGCGGCGATGCCCGCCCCCTCCTGGCCGCGGTGCTGCAGGGCGTGCAGGCCGAGGTAGGTGAGGTTGGCCGCCTCGCTGTCCCCGATGATCCCGAACACTCCGCACTCATCGTGGAAGTGGTCGTCGAGGGGAGCGTCGGGGGCAGCGTCGGTGGGATGGTCGAGACGGTCGTCCCGCTGCCATCGCGGCGGCCGCAGCCCCTCCCGGGTCGGCGTCTTCGTCGCCACGCCGACTCAAGCCTCGGAGTCGGCGTGGAAGGCCTCGCCGAAGATGCGGGCGAACAGGTCGCGATAGGTGTCGCCGAGGTCGCCCAGGTCGCGCCGGAACACGTCCTTGTCGAGCTTGCGCAGGGTGTTCTTCTCCCACAGGCGGGAGCCGTCGGGGGTGATCTCGTCGGCGAGCAGGATCCGGCCGGTCTGCCCCTTGCCCAGGGCCCGGCCGAACTCCAGCTTGAAGTCCACCAGGGTGACGTCGAGCCCGTCCCAGAACTCGCACAGGGTGGCGTTGACCCGCAGGGCCGCGTGGCGCAGGTACGCCAGCTCCCAGGCCTCGGCCCAGCCGAACATCAGGGCGTGATCGTCGTTGATCAGCGGGTCGTTGAGCTCGTCGGACTTGTAGAAGAACTCGATGAGGGGCCGGGACAGGGCCGTGCCCTCCTCCAGGCCCAGCCGCCGGCAGATCGACCCCGCGGCGATGTTGCGGACCACGACCTCCACCGGGATGATCTCCAGGCGGTGGCAGAGCTGGTCCCGCGGACCGACGACTTCGACCAGGTGGGTCGGGATGCCGGCGTCCTCGACCCGGCGCAGGAGGTGGGCGCTGATCGCGGCGTTGACCTCGCCCTTGTCGCGGATGGATGCCTTCTTGACCCCGTTGAACGCGGTGGCGTCGTCCTTGAAGTGCATCCAGACGAGGTCGTCGTCGGTGGTGGCGTAGATCTGCTTGGCCTTGCCCTCGTAGAGAAGGCCGAGTCGCTGGGGCGCTGCCATCGGGACCGTCCTGCGGGAGGTGGTGGGGCGGACGCCCCAAGGCTATCCGGTCCACGTTCCGGCTGCCCCGGACCGCAGCGCAGCCGGCACGGGAGGACTGCATGGGACCTGCAGGGCGGGAGACCGCGGCCGAAACGGCGGTCCGGTTCGCCGGGCCCGGGGACCTCGACGTCATCGTCGAGGGCAACCGGGCCATGGCCCTGGAGACGGAAGATGTCGTCCTCGACCCCGACACCGTCCGCGCCGGGGTCGCGGCCGGCCTGGCGGGCGCGGTCGACGCCCGCTACCTGCTGGCGACCCGCGGCGGCCGGGTGGCCGGGCAGCTCATGGTCACCCGCGAGTGGAGCGACTGGCGCAACGGGCCGGTCTGGTGGATCCAGTCGGTGTACGTGTGGCCGGAGTTCCGGCGGCAGGGGGTGTACCGGGCGCTGTACGCCGCGGTGCTCGACGAGGCCCGTGCGGCCGGCGCCGTGGGCGTCCGGCTCTACGTCGACGCCCGCAACACCGCCGCCCAGCGGACCTATGCCGCGCTGGGGATGGACGGGGACCACTACCGGGTCTTCGAGCAGATGCTGGTCGACCTGCCCGTGGCCGGGCCGTGATGCGCCCACGGCGCCGGCTTCTCCAGACGCTCCTGGTCACCGCGCTCCTCGGCCTGGTCGTGGGGGTGGGGATCCCGGAGCTGTGCCTGCACCAGGCGCGCCAGGCCGAGCTGCGCGCCGCGAGCGAGCCCGACCTGGAGGCCCGGCTGGCGGCCTGGGAGACGGCCCGGACCTGGTTCCACCGGGCCGACGTGCTGGGGGTCGCGCGCGTCTCCCGCCAGGAGGCCGATCGGACCGTCGACCGGCTGGAGTCAGCGGCCTTCGAGCAGCAGCGCCGGACCCTGGCCTGGGGCACCGCCGGCGCCCGGCTGCACCGGCAGTGGCTGGATGCCCTGGCCGCCTCGCCGGACCCCGAGCAGCGGCGGCGGGCGCGCCTCCACCAGCAGGCCGCGGCCCTGTCCTACGGCATCCCCGAGGGTTCGGCGCAGCCCGACACGCCGCCCGGCACCACCGAACCGGCCGCCGTCCGGTGGCGCGCGCTGGCGGCCCTCTGGTGGGGCGACCCCGCCGTCTTCCCCG
>RFKJ01000095.1 GCA_003694325.1 Deltaproteobacteria bacterium | reverse complement strand
GGTCGTGTTCGCGGTGCTGGTGCTGGGCACCGCCTTCATCGGTGGCTTCATGCCCCACACCGCCTTCCTGGCGACCGTCACCGCCCTGCTGCTCGGGCAGGTGGCCTTCGACATCTCCATGGCGCCCCTGGTCGTCGACCACCACCACGAGGCGCTGCAGGAGCAGCACGCGCTGTTCGCGGCCCGACCGGCGTCAGCGCCACCGGCAGCGGCCCGCAAGCGCTTCGACCTCGACGACGTCGTCCGCAAGGGCACGCCCGACGAGCTGCGCCGCGACCTCTACTTCCACTTCATGCAGGGAAGCTGGGGCCGCGTCCTGGGCTACTTCCTGGCCCTGTTCGTCGTCAGCAACGGCGTCTTCGCCGCGCTCTACCTCGTCGACCCGGGCGGGGTGAGCGGCACGTCGGGCTCGGACTTCTTCGAAGCCTTCGCCTTCAGCGTCCAGACGATGTCCACCATCGGCTACGGCACCATGGCGCCGGTGAGTGACTGGGCCCATTCCGTCAGCATCGTCGAGGCGATCTTCGGGCTGCTCGGCGCCGCCGTCAGCACCGGCCTGGTCTTCGCCAAGGCCAGCCTGCCCCGCAACAGCGTCCTGTTCAGCGACGTCATGGTGATCACCACCTTCCAGGGCCGCCCCACCCTGATGCTGCGCGTCGGCAACGCCCGCGCCAGCGAGATCATCGAGGCCAGCATCCACCTGACGGCGATGGTCGACGAGGTCAGCTCCGAGGGCCACCGGCTCCGCAAGCTCTACGACCTCCCGCTGCTGCGATCGACCACGCCCGTCTTCGCCGTCACCTGGACGGTGATGCACACCATCGACGAAGACAGCCCCCTGTTCGGCGCGACGGCCGACGACGTCGGCGACCGCGTGTTCAGCTTCATCGCCACCCTGACCGGTCACGACGCCACCTACGCCCAGGCCACCCACGCCCGCAAGCTGTACTTCCCCGAAGATCTCCGCTTCGGCCATCGCTTCGTCGACGTGGTCGAGACCCTCCCCGATGGGCGCATCGCCGTCGACTACGAGCGCTTCCACGACACCGTCGACGACCGGTCCGCCCCCGGAACCCCGCACGCACCCGGAAGCCCCTGACAACCTGTCACTCGGGCCGCGCAAGACAACCCGTGGTCGGGCCGATCCTCGCCGGCACGGTCCTGGCATGTCCGACCTGCCCAGACCGGAGCCCCCATGATCGTCCTCCTCTCCCTGCTGGCCGCCGCCCCCGCCCACGCCCTCGACCTCCACCTGCAATTCGCCGGTGAGCAGACCCGCGCCGCCACGGTGCGCGACATCGTCAAGGACAGCCGCACGGTCCTGGCCCTGGCCGACGAGCGCGGCGATCCATGGGTCGTCGACCTCACCCTCGTGGGCCAGCAGGACGACAAGGTCACGATCGAGGGCACCGCCCACCTGGTCGACGTCGACGACGAGAGCCAGGACCAGCACTTCCACCTCGTCCTGGCCATGGCGCAGGAAGGCACCGTCACCCTGGCCGACCCCGAGGGGCAGGCCCGGACCCTCGCCGTGCGGGCCACTCCCGGATCGGACGCGCCCGAGGTCGAGTGCGACCTCCTCATCGATCCCACCGTCCAGCAGCTCGCCGAGACCCTCCAGAGCTTCGTCGACGCCGGCATGGAGCCTCGGACCGGCAGCGGTCGGTTCGAGGTCGGCGAGGACCAGCCGCGGGCCGCCACCTGGGTCTGCGGCTGGTAGGTGCGGACTCGGCGTCGACGGGATGCAGATCCGGTGCACGCCGGATGGGCCGCTTGCCGACAAGGGTTGGGTGCGCAGTCTGTGAACCGGTTCCTTGCGCCGCCCTCCCGCAGCCGCACGGCAGCCTGGGGAGACCCACGCATCGCCGGCGCCCGACATCGCCCATCCCAGCGGAGGAGATTCCATGCAGCCCCGTCACCTTCTCACCATCTGCGCCGTCGGCGGGCTCGCCGCCTGCGTCGGCTCGACCATGGGGGACAGCCAGGCGGCCCCGGACGCCGGCGTTGCCCGCACCCCCGCGGTCGAACTCCCCGCCAACTACGACCCGCGCGCCAGCCTCGCGCCTCTCGTCGACATGCTCTCGCCAGCGGTCGTCTACATCGAGGTCGAGAAGAAGGAGGAGGTCCAGTTTCCGGACGGCCTCGAGCACTTCGCCCCGTTCTTCGGGTTCCGCATCCCCGAGGGCGGCGAACCGCAGTACCGCATCCAGCGCGGGTCGGGCTCCGGCTTCATCATCTCGCCCGACGGCTACGTGCTGACCAACAACCACGTGGTCGACGACGCCGACAAGGTGATGATCACGATCGGCGAGGACACGAAGCTCCCCGGCAAGGTGGTGGGCACCGACCCCCGCACCGACGTCGCCCTGGTCAAGATCGACGCCGACGAGGAGCTGCCCACCGTCAAGCTGGGTGACAGCGATGCCCTGCGGGTCGGCGACTGGGTCATGGCCATCGGCAACCCCTTCGGCCTGACCCACACCGTCACCGCCGGCATCGTGT
>RFKJ01000094.1 GCA_003694325.1 Deltaproteobacteria bacterium | reverse complement strand
CCGTGTCCTCGGCCGGAGTGGCCGACGTCGTCGGTTGCGGCTTGGACGGCTCCTCGGCCGGGACGGACGCCACCCGGCGGACCACCCGGGTGGTCCGGGTCTGCTCGGTGGTGGTTGCTTCATCTGCCGGCGCCGCGCGCCGGACGACCTTGCGCCGGCGAATCACCTTCCGGCTGACGCGGGTCTCCACCTCGGTGGGCCCGTCGCCCTCCTTCGGCTTGACCGTGGTCGTGGTCCGAGCGACCCGCCGGGGGGTGCGGTTGATTCGCTCGAGGAGGTCCTTGGTCGACATACCTGCCCTTGATTCGCGCGCTTCGGGGAGCGGGCGTTGGGGTGCGCGGCGCCATGCCGGCGCCGATCGAACGGTCCGTATAGCGGACCGCAGCCGTTCTGCCAGCCGGTTGCCCTCCGGTAGAGAGCGGCCGCTGCCTGCGACAGGCCGCGGCTCCGACCGGCTGCTGGCTCAGGCGTCGCTGCGGTTGGCAGCACTGTCCAGGCACATCTCGGCTGTCTGTCGGCCTAACCCAGCGCGGCCTGCCATTGCAACCAGCGCCGCAGTGGGCGGGTCACCGGGCCGGTGGCCAGCACCGCGATGCTCCGGGGGCCACGCCCCAACAGGCGCCCCAGGTGCTCCGTGTCGAGGTGCAGGCGGTACGCCGCAGGCGGCGGTTCCGGCGGGACGCGCCGGTCGCGGCTCACCAGGATGCAGGCGTCGGGGGGGGCGCGGCGCAGGGCCGCCGCGCCGGTGGAGACCCGACCCGCCCGCCAGCACCGCAGCAGCTCGGCCTCGACGCGGGCATCGACCAGGCGTTGCGCCTGGTCCAGCAGGCCGGGGGCGTGCAGGCGCTTGCGCCGCAACGAGCGCTTCAAGGGGCTGGGATCGGCCTCGAGGCGCAGCAGCAGGGCCCGTTCCGGACAGACCCAGGCGCCCCGCCCCGGAGCGACGGCGTCGATGTCGACGCGCACCCGCCCCTGCCCATCGGCCACCAGGCGCAGCAGGTTCCGCCGGGGGTGGCGTTGCCGGGTGACGCAACAGGTGCGGATGGGCTCCCCGGGGCGGGAGGTCCGTCGCCGACCCCGACTCATCAGGGCTCAGGCTTCCGGCGGGACATCGGCGTCGGCCGGGACTTCGGCCCCGACGGCCTCGTCCTCACCGGCCTCGTCCTGCGGCTCCTCGTCGGCGGCCGCCTCCAGCGCCGCCCGCTCGGCCCGCCGGCGCTCGGCCTCCTCGAGGATGATCGCGTCCAGGGTCTTCTCGGCTGCGTCGATGATCTCCTCGGCGTCTTCCTCCTCGATGTCGAGGATCTGGGCCACCTCGAAGGGCTCGGCGTCGTACAGCTCCTGGGCGCTGCGGAAGCCGTGGCGGATGAGGGTCTCGACCTGCTCGTCGTCGAGCAGCGGGATGCGCGACAGCTCGGCCCGGGCCTGCTCAGTGATCTCGGCGTGCCGGGTCTCGCTGTAGATGTCGATGCGCCAGCCGGTGAGCTGGGCGGCGAGGCGCACGTTCTGGCCCCGCCGACCGATGGCCTTGGAGAGCTGGTCGTCGGGAACGATCAGCTCCATGCTGTGGGTCATCTCGTCGATGTAGACGCGACTGACCTGGGCCGGCGCGATGGCGGCGACGATGAACCGCGCGGGATCGGGGTGGAAGGGGATGATGTCGATGGCTTCGCCCTTCAGCTCCTGGACCACCGCCTGGACGCGGGAGCCCTTCAGGCCGACGCAGGCGCCGACCGGATCGACGTCCCGATCCATGCTGGAGACCGCGATCTTGGCCCGGTGCCCCGGCTCGCGGGCGCAGGCCTCGATCCGCACGATCCCTTCGTAGATCTCGGGCACCTCCAGCTCGAAGAGCTTCATCAACAGGCCGGGATGGGTCCGGCTGAGCACGACCTGGGCCGACTTGCTGGCCCGGGTGATGTCCAGCACGTAGGCCTGGATCCGGTCGCCCTGGCGGTAGGTCTCGGTCGGCACCTGCTCGCGCTTGGGCAGCACCGCCTCGGCCCGGCCGAGGTCCACGATGATGTTGCCCTTCTCGAAGCGCCGGACGATGCCGGTGATCAGCTCGCCCTTCCGATCCTTGAACTCGTTGAAGGTCATCTCCCGCTCGGCGTCGCGGATCTTCTGGATGATGACCTGCTTGGCGGTCTGGGCCGCGATCCGGCCGAGATCCTCGATGGGGATGATGAGGCCCACGCTGTCGCCGATCTCGAACTGCGGGTCCAGCTCCCGGGCCTCAGCCAGGCTGATCTCCAGCTCGGGGTTCTCGACCTCCTCGACGACGGTGCGGAACTCGAACAGCTCGACTTCACCGAGGTCTTCGTTGAACTGGGCCTCGATGTCGCGTTCCTGGCCGAAGCGCTTGCGCGCGGCGGCGACCATGGCGCTCTCCAGGACCTCGATGAGGACGTCGCGCGGGATGTTCTTCTCGCGATGGACGACGTCGATGAGGCGGGCGAGATCACTGATCATTTCGTGCCTCCCTAGGGCTGGGTTCCGTCGGGCTGCGACGGTGCAGGGGCGACGCCCGCGTCGGAGGGCACGGGGGGGAGTCCCTCGCGGCCGAGCCGGGCGTACTCGTCAGGGTCGAGGATCAGGCGAACCCGGTCCACGTCGGTCAGGGGGTAGCGGCGCAACTCGTCGTTGACCCGGAACAGCAGGTCGTCACCGTCGAGACCGGCGAGGACGCCGGTGAACCGGCGGCGGCCGCTGCGGGGAGTGAGCCGGAGTCGCGCGCGAAAGCCGGAGAACCGCAGGAAGTCCTCCCGCCGCTGCACCGGCCGATCCATGCCGGGGCTGCTGACCTCCAGCCGGAACCGCCCCGGGAAGGGGTCGTGGACATCGAGCACCGGCGACATGGCGTGGCTCACCCGGGTGCAGTCGGCGACGCTGACCCCGCCGGGTCGGTCGATGAACAGCCGCAGGACGTCCTCGCCGTGCTCGTTGGTCAGCTCCACCGCGATCAGCTCGGCGCCGCAGCGCTCCACGACGGGCTCGGCGAGTTCGACGAGGCGCGGGCGCAGGGTCTGGCGCTGGGCGGGGTCCACGGACGGCTCCCGTACAAAAAAAGAAGGAGGGCCGGCGGGCCGCTCCTTCCCGAGGTGGAAGTTGCGATGGACCTGTTGTGTATGCGTCGCCGCCCCCGGCGTCAACCCCGCCGGTCGACCCGCCGTTCAGGGGGGCGAGGCGCCGGCGGGCTCCGCAGGGGG
>RFKJ01000093.1 GCA_003694325.1 Deltaproteobacteria bacterium | reverse complement strand
GGGTGTTGCTGATCTCGCCCATCCCCAGCGTGGACAAGGCGGTGGGGGAACAGGCCCAGGCCGTCGCCAGCGCCGACCGGGTCCAGGCCGTGGCGGTGGTCAGCCGTCCGAGCGCGGCGTGGCCGAGCACCCCGGTCACGCCGAACACCAGCAGGTGGGTGAGCGTGCCCGCGGCCAGGGGCGACAACAGCAGCCGCAGCGGCGCGTAGAGCAGCAGCGCCGCGCCCCCGACCGCCCGCAGATCCCGGGCCACCGGGTAGCCCGCCTCCGCGGTCGGCTGGACCAGCGCCGACCACTCGCCCCGCAGCAGGTGCCGGAACACGAAGTCGAGTACCCACACGTGGCTGTCCCCCCAGGCGGTGACCATGTGGGCGCGGCCAAGCTGCGGCAGCAGCGGCCAGCTCAGGCCCACCACCACCACGAGGGGGGCCAGTCCGGCGGTCAGGACGGGGAGGAGACGACGCACGAGCGGCAGCGTAGCGCCAGTCGCCCGCCCGGGGTCCGGGAACGCGGCACAACCCCGCCCCGGCGGCCTACTGCCCGCCGCCGGTCGAGGTCCCCGACCGGGCGCCGCCACCCGATGCGGCGGTCAGCCGACGCACGGCCTCCTCGGCCTCGATGATGATCATTCGAGCGTTCTGGCCGGTCTGCCGCATGATGGCGATGACGTTGTCGACGTCTTCTTCCCGGGCGGTCAGGCAGCCGATGCTGGCGAACCGGTCGCCCGTGTCCTTGGTCTCGGTGAAGCCCGGGTGCCACCAGGTCACGGTGCTGTAGTCGCCGACGCCATTGTAGATCTGACGCGTCGCGTCGCGCCCACCGCGGCCGGTCGTGCGGCGCTGGCGACTGGCGGTGGCTTCCGCATCGCTGATGATCCGGTCGTGGTTCGTGTCCCGGTCGACCGGCACGGTACCGAGGTTCCACCAGCCGGGGGTCTTCGAGGCGCCCCACTGGGTCGGATCGCTGCGGATGCCCAGGGACTGCCGTCCGTGGTAGTTGCCGCGGTGTTCCAGGGTGTAGCTCTGCCCGTCGTGGGTCGGCCGGAGGCTGCCCACGTCGCCGCCACCCCGACCATCGGCGTTGGGGGAAAACCCCGACGTCGCCTGGTAGGCGTGGGTCGCGCCCGCGAAGGTCCACACCCCCTTGCCGTCGTCGGCGTGCAGGATCATCACGTAGGTGTCGTCGTAGGCGTTGATGTCCTTGACTTCGTGCGTCGCCCCCGCGAACTCCATGACGCCGCGAATGCCGATCACCAGCGGTTGGCCCTTGGTGGGCGCGTTGCCGAAGAGGGTGGCGAGCCGGGCGTAGTGGTCGTATTGCTGGTCGATCGAGGCGCCTGCCGGGGGCCACAGCACCGTCGCATCCACTTCCCCGGGATCCACCCGGCGATAGTAGGACTCGATGAGCCGGCGTGTGTTGGGACCCACGATTCCGTCGGGCGTCCCCGCGGACTCGCGCCGGTAGAAGTTCTGCTGGAATTCGGCGATGCGTTGGACCACCTCCTCATCGTAGGCCGGTCGTGTCGACAGGCGGAAGGCGCTGAGGATGCCCGGTAGATCCGCCATGGCGTTGGCGTTGTTCCGCGCAATGGCCCGCCGCACCTGGCTCTGGCTGAGGATCCCGTAGTTTCGCTCGCCGAAGAGCTGTTCCATGCGGGCCGCGTTGCCCCGACCACCGCCGTTGGTCGATGGCGAGACCGAAGTGCCCGAGGACTCGGGAGCCTGGGAGGGAGACCGGGCGCGAGACCAACCACTCATCGACATCCTCCTCGTCTGGTCGCCCCCAGTTTCGGCCCGGATGGCAGGGTCCTGCAAGGCAGTGTCGGTGAATTCTCGTTCACACCGCCCGGCCCGACAGATTCGGCAGTTGCTCCCGCAGCCGCGACACCTGGCGTTGCACCTCGGCCCAGGCGGTCCCGCCGCGGCTCGTCCGGCGCTCGGCCGCGGACTCCGGGTCCAGCCGGTCCAGCGCGTCGGCGTCGAAGGCCGGGTGGGCCGCCTGCAGGTCCTCCAGGGTGAGGGAGGACAGGTCCTGGCCTCGCTCCTCGCACCGCTTCACCAGCCCGCCGGCGACGTGGTGGGCCTGGCGGAAGGGGACGCCCTTGCTGGCCAGGTAATCGGCCAGCTCGGTGGTCAGCAGGAAGTCGCCGCGCAGCTCGGGTCCCGGCAGCACCTCCAGCTCGGCCCAGCAGCCGGTCATCACCCGCACGCAGGCCCGGGTGGTCCCCACGGCGTCGAACAGCGGGGGGCGGTCCTCCTGCAGGTCGCGGTTGTAGGCCAGCGGCAGGGCCTTGACGAGGGTGAGCAGCGCCTGCACCGCCCCGAAGACGCGCCCGGCCTTGCCCCGAACCAGCTCGGCGGCATCGGGGTTGCGCTTCTGGGGCATGATCGAGCTGCCGGTGCTCCAGGCATCGCTCAATCGCACGCGGCGGAACTCCGGGGTGCTCCACAGCACCAGCTCCTCGGCCATCCGGGAGAGGTGGGTCATGGCGATGGCGCAGGTGCTGGCCGCCTCCACGAGGTGGTCGCGGGCGGCGACGGCGTCCATGGCGTTGTCGACGACCCCGGCGAAGCCCAGCAGCCCGGCGGTGTACAGGCGGTCGATGGGGTGTGGGGTGCCGGCCATGGCCGCCGCCCCCAAGGGGCAGCGGTTCACCCGCTTGCGGCAGTCGGCGATGCGCTCCCGGTCCCGGGACAGCGCCCAGGCGTGCGCCAGGAGTTGGTGCCCCAACCAGATGGGCTGTCCCCACTGCAGGTGGGTGCAGCCCGGGACGAGCGTCCGGCCGTCGGCCTCCACCCGGTCCAGCAGCACCCCGATGAGCGCCGCCAGCTCGCCGTCGAGCAGGTCCAGCCGCCGCCGCAGCCACAGCCGGACGTCGGTGGCCACCTGGTCGTTGCGGCTGCGCGCGGTGTGCAGCTTGCCGGCGAGGTCGCCGATATGGTGGTGCAGCCGGCTCTCGACGGCCATGTGCACGTCTTCCAGCTCGATCCCCGGTCGCCAGCCGCCCG
>RFKJ01000092.1 GCA_003694325.1 Deltaproteobacteria bacterium | reverse complement strand
GGTCCGCGCGCCGGGATCGGCCCGCCGTCGGACCCGGAGGGAAGGGCGGCCTCCCCACCGGCGGGTCGCCCGGATGGCCCCTGCTCGGTTAGCTCGGCTCCCCCTCCCGGAGACCCCGATGGCCGCCGACCTCTCCCACATCCGCAACATCGGCATCGCAGCCCACATCGACGCCGGCAAGACCACCCTCACCGAACGGATCCTCTACTACACCGGCGCCTCCCACAAGATCGGCGAGGTCCACGACGGCGCCGCCCACATGGACTGGATGGAGGAGGAGAAGGCCCACGGCATCACCATCACCAGCGCGGTGACCCGGTGCCCGTGGCGCGAGCAGCTCATCCAGGTGGTGGACACCCCCGGGCACGTGGACTTCACCATCGAGGTGGAGCGGGCCATGCGGGTGCTCGATGGCGCGGTCATCGTCATGGACGCCGTCCGCGGCGTCGAGCCCCAGACCGAGACCGTCTGGCGACAGGCCGACCGCTTCGCCATCCCCCGAATGATTTTCGTCAACAAGATGGATCGACCCGGCGCCAGCTACCAGCGCTGCATGGACAGCCTCGTCAAGCGACTGGGCGGCCACCCGGTCCCGGTGTGCGTCCCGGTGGCCGACGAGGAGGCGGTCATCAACGTCATCGAGCAGCAGTTCTGGCGCTTCTCCGGGGAACGCGGGGAACACGTGGAGGTCGGGCCGGTGCCCGAGGCCTGGCAGGACCTGCTGGCCGAGCACCGCGAGACCATGCTGTTCGCGGCAGCCGAGGCCGACCCCGAGCTGGAGGAGGCCGTCCTCGAGGAGCGGGAGATCCCCCCGGAGCGGCTGTGGGCGGCGCTTCGCAAGCTGACCCTGGAGGGTCGGGCCCACCCCTTCTTCGGCGGCTCGGCCCTGCGCAACTGGGGGGTGCAGCCGCTGCTCGACGGCGTCATCAAGCTGATGCCCGCCCCCCTGGACCGGCCGCCGACCCTCGCCCGCCGGCCCGAGGGCCACGGGGGGGACGAGGACGAGGAGATCGTCGAGATGGACCCCACCGGGCCCCTGGCCGCCCTGGCGTTCAAGGTCCAGCTCTGGGACGGGCGCCGGCACGTCTTCGTCCGGATCTACCGCGGCACCCTCAGCCCCGGCGACAAGGTCCGGATCGCCGGCAAGGGCATCGAGGAGCGGGTGGCCCGGGTCTTCGACGTCGACAGCCACACCAAGAAGCGGATCGACAAGGCGACGGCCGGCGAGATCGTGCTGCTGGCCGGCCTGCGCACCGCGACCACCGGCGACACCCTCTGCGACCCCGCCCACGAGGTGCTGCTCGAGCCCATCGTCCCCAAGGACCCGGTGATCGGCCTGGCCATCGAGCCGGAGAAGAGCAAGGACGAAGCCCGGTTCCTCGACGTGATGCAGAAGGTCTGCGAGGAGGACCCCACCCTGCGGCTCCAGGAGGATGCCGACACCGGGCAGCGGGTGCTCATGGGGATGGGTGAGCTGCACCTGCAGATCGTCTTCGAGCGCATCGAGCGGGAGTTCGGTCTCAAGGTCCGGGCCGGCAAGCCGCGGGTCATGACCCGCGAGACCATCGCCGGCCCCGGCCGTGGCGAGGTCGAGCTGGACCGCACCATTCCCCTGGGGGACGGCAAGGAGGTCCGCCTCCACGCGCGCGCGGTCGCCACCGTGGAGCCGCTCCCCCGCGGCTCGGGCCTCCAGCACACCGTGGAGCCGGCGATCCTGCCACCCACCGCCTCCCTGTCCGCCGACCAGCTCGCCGCCATCCAGAGCGGGACCCTGGACAGCCTGGGGGGCGGCCCGCTGGAGGGCGCCCCCCTCCAGGACGTCGCGGTCACCCTCGAGGAGGTGGAGGTCTACGAGGAGGGCAGCACCCCGCAGGCGCTGCGGATCGCCGTGGCCCAGGCGGTGCGCAGCGCGCTGGAGAACGCCGGCGGCTGCCTGCTCCAACCCATCATGGCCATCGAGGTCACCGTCCCCGACGACAACCTGGGAGCCGTCCTCGGGGACCTGCAGGCCCGCCGGGCGATGATCTCCGGCCAGGAGAGCGAGATGGGCACGGCCAGCATCAAGGGTGAAGCCCCCCTCAGCTCGCTGCTCGGCTACATGACCGACCTGCGCAGCCTCACCAAGGGCCGGGGCCAGTTCACGATGGAGTTCGCGCGGTTCGACGTGGTGTAGGCGCTCGGGGCGCTGCGGCGTGGTGCCCCCGCTCTCCCGCGCGGGCAACGGCGCGGTGCTCAGGCCCCCGCCGGTTCTCCCGGCAGGCCCTCGCCCGTCTCCGCTCCCGATCCCTCGGGGGCCGACTCGCCGGCCCCCACCGGGCTCGGCTCGCGGCCGATGAGCCGGGCGATGACCGGGGTCGCCACCAGGGTCAGCCCGATGCGCAGGGGCTGGGTGAGCTTGGTCAGCGCGTAGGCCACCACCATGGAGCCCGAGCCCGACGCGGCCTGGGAGGCGTCCAGGCCCAGTCGCTCCAGGCCGCTGGCCAGGTCCAGGCCGGCGCTGACAGCCGCCCAGAACCCGAAGAGCGCCCCGAAGAACAGCGAGAAGTAGGTGACGATGGCGACCTTGCCGTAGCGGGCGACCAGGTCGTCGTAGCGTTCGCGGGCACGCGAGAACCAGCCCATGCAGACCTCCGAGCCGCAAGCATAGGTTCCCGACCCGCTGTCGGCCACCCCGCGGCCCCGGTCACCCGGCGGGTCGGTCGGCGGGGATGCCCCGACGGTGCCGCTCCCCGCCTCAGTCGCGATCGACCGGCCCCCGGAGCGCCTTCAACGCCCCGCGCTTCCGCTTGGCCTCCAGCCGTCGACGTCTCGCCGCCCGCGACGGCCGCGTCGGGCGACGCGGGCGACGGGTCCGCCGCTGCCGGGCCAGCTCCGCGGCGAGGCGGGCGTAGGCGATGCCGCGGTTCCGCTCGCGGCTGCGCCGCTCGGTCGCCGACACGACCGTGCCCGTGGGGCGGTGGACCAGCCGCACCCCCGTCTCCCGGCGGTTGCGGTGCTGGCCCCCGGGTCCGCCCACCCGGAGGTAGAACTCGTCGCACTCGTGTTCGAGCTGCGCGCGATCGAGACTGCGGCTGGCATCATCGGAGCCCATGCCCCGTCGTACACGCCCCGCCGGGGATCCGTCAACCCGGCCCCGCGCTACTCGGACCGGCCGCCCTGGACGACGAGGACCTGGGCCTGGGTGGCCGGCTCCCAGTCCGCGCCCGTCGCGGCGAACGCCGGCAGCTCGTTGGGGAGGGTCCAGGTCTGCCCCGTCTCCTGCACCACGGTCAGGTCCCACTCGCCATCGGGCAGGTCGGGCGCCCCCACGACCTCGACGCTTCCATCGGGGAGGACGTGCTGCCCGGCGGGCGGGAAGGCGACCCGCAGCTCGGTGACCGGGACGACGACACCCGTGGGGATGGATCCGCCGGCCCCATCCCGCAGGAAGGGATCGGGGATCGCTTCGACGGCATAGACCTCGCCCGGCTCCAGCGGCACCGACTCGCTGCCGCGGAAGACGGCGTAGATCCGCGGCCAGGCCGCCCGGACGCCGAGGGCTGCGTAGTCGTCGAGCCAGTGCGGGTCGGCGTCCCCGTCGCCGTCTTCGTCGAGGAAGTGCAGGTAGAAGGCCGTGTCGCAGGGGTCGGCCTTCGGCGAGGCGACATCCAGCGGGCCGGTGATCTCCAGCAGCTCGCTCTCGACGGCGGTCGATTGGATGACCAGGATCTCGCTGTCGTCGGTGGGATCGGTGATGGCCGCCGGGGCCCCCTGGTCGACGAGGTTGTCGGCGAACTGGAAGGCCGGCCGCTCGATGGGGTACGTCAGCCCGAGCACCAGGGTCAGGTCATCGACGAGCTGGCCTCCCCGAACCGTCACCGGAGCCAGCTCCGTCCCGGCGAGGCTCTGGAGGTAGGGGCCCGCGATGTCGCCGCAGGTGGCGCCCGCGGTGGCCGTCAGCAGCGGGTGGAAGTCGCCGTCCATGTCCATGAGCGCCGAGATCAGCCAGGTGCCGTCCGGCACCGGCGCGAGGTCCCAGGACGCCGCGCGCAACCCGTCGGCGTCGTCGATGAAGTCCTCCGCCGGGACGGTGGCGAAGTTCACCGGCCCGCCGGTCCCCTCGGGCGGGGGCGGGTCGTGGGCGTCGTAGAGCACGACGATGACGTCCCCCGGGGGTTCCGCTCCGCTGTAGACGACGGTGCCCGACAGCGAGTTCTGCGGAGGGGGGGCGTCGGGATCCAGCGGTGCCTGCCAGGCGCATCCCGCCAGGAGGAGGACCGGAGCCGTCGAAGCACGCATCTCAGAACCTCCAGGTCGCCGAGCCGAACAGCCGGGAACCCACCCGCTGGCCCTTGGGGTGTTCCCGAAAGCCCTCGCCGGTGATCATCGACCCGATGTTCCAGGCCGACAACGCCAGCTCCAGGCCGCCATCGGAGAACGGCCGGGCGCCGACGTGGGCCACGGCGATGGCCCGCCCGGGGATGTCCTCCTCGACCACCTCGAGCTGGCCCTGCTCGTTGTAGTCCCGCAGCCGCCAGGTCTGCCCGCTGCTGTACTGCAGGTGACCGGCGACATCCACCCGCCACGGGAGGCGGACCATGGCGCCCAGGTTGCACTTGACCGCCGAGGTCGAACCGTCGACCACCGTCACGCCGCCGTCGGTCTCGGTGATGCGCTCGATGGCCAGGTTTGCGTAGACGTCGAGGCCGTTGACCGGGAACAACCGTCCCTCGACCTCGCCTCCCCAGGCGATGTAGGTCTGGGGGAGGTTGGTGAAGGTCGTGGTTCCCGCGGGGTAGCCGTTCTCCTCGGGGTCGAAGGGCAAGACACCGGTGACCACGTCGCCGACGTAGATCAGGTCGGTCACCCGGCTGACATAGGCGGCGACGTCGGCTTCGTGGAAGGTGGTGGACGCGTCGTGCAGCCCCAGCTCGCCAGTGAGGATCCGCTCGGGCGCGAGCTCGGGGTTGCCGTTGGTCTGGATGTAGATCCCGTCGGCCTCGGTGGACTGGGCCAGGTCCAGGTAGGACTCGAGGAAGGTGGGGGAGCGGAAGGAGGTGCCGACGTTGGCCCGGACGCTGGTCTGCGGTGCAACCCGGACGATGGCCGCCCCCCGGGGGGAGATCGTCCGGGCGAGGTCCACCAGGGGATGCCGGTCCAGGCGCAGCGAGCCGACCAGGTGGACCGGGCCGATGGCCGCGTTCTCCTGGACGTAGGCGGCCTGGTGCTCCTCGTCGATGGGCGCGCCGTCCCCCTGCAGGTAGCCCCAGGAGACCCGCTTGTACCGGTAGCCGAGGCCCCCGCTGAGGCGATGGGTGACCACCCCGGTCTCGAACGGAACGTTGGCTTCCAGCTCGACGTCCACCGTCTCGGCGTTGTAGGTGGTCCACAGGCTGCGTTCCCCGTCGTACTGCAACCACGGCCCCGTGTCGCCGCCCCACTGGTTGTAGAAGGTCATCAGGTGCACCGGGCCGAGACCGGCATCGCCGCGCACGTAGCTGCTCTGGAAGTCGGTGCGGTAGTTGCCGAGCGCCCCGAAGACATAGAACTCCGTCCTGCCTCGGGCGTGGCCCGCCGACAGGGAGGCGAAGCCGTCCTTGCCGAAGGTGCGATCGACCCGACCGTTCACCCGCAGGACCCGACTCGAGTTGCTGTCGTCTTCGTCGAAGGCGCGCAGGGCCGGGTTGGCGTCGAGGTCGGCGGCCCGCTCCCAGCGCCCCAGCTCGTGGTAGCCGGCGCTCAACCGGTAGGCCGTGCGATCCACCCGGCCCGAGGCGATGGCATCCGTCCGCCGGTAGCCGGCCGTGCCGACCTCGCCCACCACCAGGGAGCCGTCCTGTCCCGGCGCCTTGGTGATGATGTTGATCACGCCCGTGACCGCGTTGGCGCCGTACACCGCCGATCCGGGTCCCCGGATCACCTCGATCCGCTCGATCTCGTCCATGGCCACCGGCAGCGTCTCCCACAGCACCGTGCCCAGCATGTCCATGTAGACGCTGCGTCCGTCCACCAGGACCAGCACCTTGTTGGCCAGCTCGCGGTTGAACCCCCGGATCGAGATGTCGGGCTGGGCCGCCGACAGGGTCATGACGTCGACCCCGGCCACCCGGCGCAGCACGTCGGCGATGGTGGCCGCCCCCGACAGGCGGATGTCCTCCGAGGTGAGGATGGTCACCGTCGACGGCGACTCCAGCGGGTCCTGCCCGTAGCGGGAGGCGGTGACGACGACGCGCTGGTAGGCGTCGTCGAGGAGTTCGACCTGCTCGGGCAGGGCCGGCAGGGTCCCCGCGCCTTCCTCCGAGCCGCCGGTGTCGGCGGCTCCCCCGCCGGGTGCCGCCGGGGAGGCGCCATCGGGCGACATCGCCTCCCCCTCCCCCGCCGGCCGGGTGGCACGCTCCTGCAGCGAGGCGGTCAGCGCGGCGAGCTCGGCGGTGATCTCCTGCAGGCGAGCCACCTCGTCGGGGGTCGCCGTCGCCGCAGGCGGGGCCGGAGCAGGGGCCGGGGCCTGGGCAGCCAGCTTCAGGCGGGCCTCGAGCGCCCGGACGATCTCGTCGGCCTGGGCGGCACGCTCCGGGTCGGCCTCCTGGAACCGGCGGTAGTACTCCAGCGCCTTCTCGTCGTCGCCCAGGTCGGCGTAGGAGCGGGCGATGTTGAACAGGGTCGCCGGATGGGGGTAGGCCTCCTGGGCGGCGAGGAAGGCCGCCAGGGCGTCCTCGTAGCGGCCCTCGCGCGCGGCCTGCAGCCCCTCGACGAAGTGCCGGCGGGCGTCGTCCTTGGGATCGGCCCGGGCGACCGGAGACGCGACCAGGGCGAGGAGGAGGACGAGGCCACCCCAGGTCTTGCCGGACATCCAACCCTCCAAACGGGACAGGGAGCCGGTGCCACTATACCGGCCGGGGGCTCCGGCCCGAGGAGCCGCCCGCGCACCTGCCCGGCGGGCCGGGCTCAGAGATCGTC
>RFKJ01000091.1 GCA_003694325.1 Deltaproteobacteria bacterium | reverse complement strand
CGATCGGATCCACCACCACCCGGTCGCCCGCATCGCCGAGCTGACGCCGAAACACTGGCGGCGGATCCACGACCCCGACCGAGCATCGGACTGAACTGGCGCAAGACTGCGACCGTGACGCCCAGGGCGGGGGGCGGGTCACCGTTTGCTGTGTGGATACTGCTCAGGCTCTCAGGCGAGCATCGCCCCGATCACCTCGGCACCCTCGACGTAGGCGCCGGGGTCGACGTCCCCCAGCGCCAGCAGGGTGGCGCCCAGGTGGCCGGGGAGCAGCGTCGGGTTGCCGTCGACGACGGCGCCGCTTTCGAGGTCCACCCCGCGGCCGAACAGCCCCTCGTCGAACCCGCCGATCACCTGGCCACCGGCGACGCCGGCCCCGACCACCATGGCGCTGGTCCAGGTCCAGTGATCCTTGCCCCGGGCGCCGTTGAGCAGCGGCATGCGCCCCATCTCGCTGAGCACCACGATGACCAGCTCGTCGGCGAGGCTTCCCCCGCTGCTGCCGGGCAGGGTCCGGGCCTGGTTCCAGGCCGTGGTCAGCGCCGCGAACAGCTCCTCGAAGTGGTTGGCCTGCAGGCTGTTGTCCTGGTGGGTGTCCCAGCCGTTGAACACCCCTTGCCAGGACTCGTAGGCGACCATGGCGCAGCGGGACACGCCGGTCGAGAGGAAGCCCAGGCACAGGCCGAGCCGGTCGACCAGGGCGTCGCCCTCGCCCGGCGAAAGCTCGGCGCCCAGGCCGAGGATCTCCGGCAGGCGGTCCTCGGAGCGTGCGGCCGCCGCGGCGATGGCGGCAGCCCGGCCCCCGAGGCCCCGGTCGAGGAAGGCGTGGGCCCGGTCGCGCACCAGGGCGTCCTCGAGTTCCTGCGCGTCGGCCCCGGGCAGGTCGACGGCCATGTCGGACTCGGTGAGCGCGGTGCCATCCACCAGCTTGCCGAGCTGTCCGGTGGTGCCCACGCGGACGACGGCCTGGGGGAAGCGGTGGGTGTAGCTGGGTCCGGAGATGTGGATGAGGGGGATCAGCGGATCGCTGCGGGCCTCGCCGGCCAGGATGGCGCTCCAGTCGTCGTTGCCGGGAACCAGGGAGTTCGTCATGGCGATCCGCCGGCAGGCGTCGTGGGCGACGGCGCGGACCTCGATGCCGTTGACGATGCAGGTCCGGTCGGCGTTCTGTTCGAGCCAGGTCCGCACCGAGGGGATGTCGGCGTGTTCCACGAAGGAGATCCCGCCGATCTCGGCGGGCCCGGCGTCCTCTGGCATGTCCACCCGGTCGCTGCCGAACACCGGCGCGAAGGCGTAGGTCGGGTCCCAGCCCCCCTGGGCGAAGACGAACAGGAACCGTCGGTCGGCGGCCGACGCCGCCCGCGCCGGGCGGACCAGCGATGGCGCCACCAGGGTCGCGGCACCGGCCTTCAGCAGTTGTCGTCGGTCGATCATCAGGTGGTCCAGAACCGGGGGTCGCGCATCAGCACGGTCAGCAGCGAACGCCAGGCGGCGGCCGGGCCGTCCAGCTCGTTCACGGCGGTCCACAGCTCCGCCTCGGCCGCCAGTTCTTCGTCGGTGGCGGACTCGCTGTAGAGGCGGCGGTGCAGCGCGCGGAGCTGGGCGTCGAAACGCTCGTCGCCGGGGCGGTCGTCGAGCCCGACCCGATCGAGCAGCCGCCCCTCGTCTCCTTCCAGGTCTCGGCGCACGACCTCGGAGGCGCCGGCCTGGGCGAGGCGCCGGACCAGGAGGGTCGTGGCCATGGTCGGAACGGAGAGGGGGGTGACGACCGTGTCCCCATCGATGCCGCCGGCGAGGATCCGGTAGCCGATCACGTCGTTGTCGAGCTGGTCGTAGCCTTCCCAGGTCCAGGAGAAGCCGGTCAGCTCCTCGATCACCTGGGCAAGCTGGCTGGGGGAGAGGAGGCGGCGGGTCGCCCGCTCGGCGACGAGGTCCTGGGGGCCGGAGGCATCGCCTGCACGGTACTCGTCGGTCGAGAGCACCGCGGCGATCAGCGCCTGGGGTGACCCGCCCGTGGCGTCGTAGCGTTGCTGCAGGGCCTGGCGAAGGTCATGGTCGGCGCCGACCTCGTCCAGCTCGCGGCGCAGGAACAGCTCGGCGAAGGTCTCGGCGGCACAGGCCTGGAACCGGGGGTCGGCGGCCATCATCGGGCCCAGCTCGTCGATGGAGTCGAGCGGGGTCCCGAACCACTCCGGGCCGGTGTCGAGGTAGTAGGTGCCGAGGGTCTCGCGTTCGGCGTGGTAGGTCGTCAGCTCGCTGGGGTCGACTCTGTCGAACCACCAGTAGCCCATGAGTGCCGATGCCAGGGGATCGAGGGTGCTGTGGCAGGAGATGCAGGCGGGCACGCTGCGGGTGGCATCTTCCATGGCGTCGGCGTCGGGGAAGGCGGCGCTGGAGAAGGAGATCGGCCGGGCCAGGAAGTCCTCGCAGAGGAACAGCGTCGACACGGCGTTGGCGCGGCGGCGGTTGAGGTTGCTCGGCGAGGTGTCGTAGCGAAGCCAGAAGCCGTTGGTCGCCAGCACGCCCAGGGGCGGCCGGCCATCCAGCCAGCGAGCCGGGACCCAGGGGTGGGCGTCGTCGATGGCTGCGTCGGGAGCCAGGGGGTAGATGTCGAGCAGGAGGGCGTCGGCCATGGTCGCGTCACCGGTGACGACGTCGGCCCAGGGGCGGTCCTCGGCGATCACCCGGGCGGCCACGCGGGGTGCCTCCTCGCCGATGGAACGGTTGAAGGCAAAGGCGTCGAGGGGGTCGATGCCATAGCCCTCCCAGTCCAGGTTGAACGCATCGACCCGGGTGCGCCAGCGCTCCGCAAGGAGCTGGACCATCCGCTCCTCGAACCGCGGGTCGGCCATGAAGTCATCGACCAGGGACAGGGGGTCGGTCCCCTGTTCGACGGCCTCCAGCTCGGCCTCGGTCGGCAGGCTGCCGCGCAGGTCCAGGCTCAGCCGCCGCAGCAGTGCGGCGT
>RFKJ01000090.1 GCA_003694325.1 Deltaproteobacteria bacterium | reverse complement strand
CGTCCTGCTGGTCACCCTCGACACGGCGCGGGCCGACTACTTCGGCGCCTATGGCCGCACCGACGTCCGGACCCCCCACTTCGACCGCCTCGCCGCCGAGGGCGTCCGCCTCGATCACGCCTTCAGCCAGATCCCCGTCACCGGTCCCTCGCACACCACCATGTTGACCGGGGAGCCGCCCTGGGAGCACGGCAACCTGCTCAACGGCCTGCCCATCGACCCCGACAAGGAGCTGCTGTCCACCCGCCTCCGGTCTCGGGGCTGGCGCACCGCGGCCTTCGTCAGCGCCTACGTCCTGGACGGTACCCTCGGATTCTCCCGGGGCTTCGAGGTCTACGACGACGACTTCGGGTGGCTGCAGGGCTTCGACGAGACCGTCCCCGGGCGGGTGCTGGCCATGCTCGGTCGGTTCACCCACCCCGACGAGGTGCTCGAGCGACGGGGCGGCCGGACCGTCGACGCCGCCCTGCGGTGGATGGACGCCGAGCTGCAGGGGGACGCGCCCTTCTTCGTCTGGGTGCACCTGTTCGACGCCCATGGCCCCTACGCCCCGCCGCCGCCCTGGGACACCGCCTACTACCAGGGCGACCCCCGCGATCCGGCCCACACCTCCATGCAGGGCGCCCAGCACATCGCCGCCTACCTCAAGCCCTCGCTGGAGGGCATCACCGACGCCGACTACGTCCTCGCCCAGTACGCCGGCGAGATCAGCTACGCCGACGAACAGCTCGGCCGCCTCCTCGACTGGCTCGACCGCAGCGGCCACGCCGACGACACCCTGGTGATCGCCGTCGCCGACCACGGCGAGAGCCTCGCCGGGGAACACGGCGTCTGGTTCAACCACGGCGACGACCTCTACGAACCGGCCACCTGGATCCCCTGGGCGATGCGCTTCCCCGGCGGCGCCCACCGCGGCGAGGTGCTGACGACCCCCGCCGAGCTGACCGACCTCGCCCCGACCATCTACGAAGTCCTGGGCATCGATCCGCCGGCCACGGTGACCGGCCGCTCCCTGATGCCCGCCATCGACCGCGGCGACAGCCATCGCCCGTTCTCCCGGGGAATGTGCTTCGACCGGCCCGTCAACCAGCAGCTCCGCCGGGAGGGGGTCATCACCCGGCCCACCTACCGGCTGGTCGCCCTGCGGACCCCCGACCACCGCTTCGTCGACCACGAGCACGAGTCCCTGGGCAACGAGCACTGGGCGATCACCGTCGACGGCCCCTTCCACACCGAGACCCGCGCGCCCATCTCGATCCCCGAGGAGAACGCGCTGGAGACCATCACCGCCGAATTGCTGGCCTCCGGCGATGTCGGCCGGTCGCAGGCCCAGCAGAGCGCCGACGCCATCCGCAAGCTGCAGGCGCTCGGGTACATGGAAGAGTGAATGATCTTCGGTGAGAGCGGCGCCAAGGACCTGTACCGCAAGGTGGTGTGGGGACCGCTGCGGCAGGGGCTCGAAGCCGCCCCCGTCCTGTGGGAGGTCCGGGGGGTTCGGGCCATGGGGCGGGCGGCGGGCCTGGCCATGGGCGGCAAGGTGCGCCACGTCCGGGACAACCTCCACCGCGGACTGGGCGACCGGGACGACCTGGACCGCCTGGCGCGGGACACCTTCGCGACCCACTTCGGAAACCAGTACATCGGCTTCCTGTTCGGCAAGTGCACCGCCGACACCTGGCCCCGCTACCTGGAGCTGCGGGGCCTGGAGCACCTGCGGGCCGCAGCAGCCCTCGGTCGGGGTGTCGTCCTCACCCATCCGCACATGGGCCCCGCCCAGCTCCCGCTGCACGTGCTCGGCCTGCTCGGCTGGCCCATGCACCAGGTCGGGGGCGGGCGGGTCGTCGCCGTCGAGCTGTCCGAGACCGGGCGGTGGGCGGCGGCCACCCGGGCCGCGCTGGAGGATCGCATCCAGGCCACCCTCCACGACGGGGGTCGGTTCCTCCGGCCGGTGCTCCGGGCGCTCCAGGCGGGCGAGGTGGTGATGACGGCCTGCGATGGGACCGGCGGCGGGGAGGAGCTGGGGCGCCGGGTCGTCCAGCCGGTGCTCGGACAGCCCATGGGGATCCCGCGGGGGCCGGTGTGGATGGCCTGGAAGAGCGGGGCGCCGCTGCTGACGGTGCGCACCTTCCGCAACCGGGGCCCCGCGGGCCCCCGCACCGACGGAGGCCAGGGCCGGGCCTGGTTCGTCGCCGAGATCGGGCCTCCCCTGGAGTTCCAGCGGGACGGGGGCAAGGAGGAGGTCTTCGCCAGCGGGACCGCCGCCATCGCCGCCTACCTCACCGACTCCCTCGCCCGCTACCCCGGCGACTGGCACTTCTGGGACAGCTTCGAACCCGGCGGCCTCCTGGTCGCCGACCACCCGACCGACGGCGGGGAGGACCGCTGATGCGACCGACGACGCTCGGCGGCGCCGTGCTCGGCGGTGCCATCGGCGCCCTGCCCGGCGCCCTGCTGATCTACCGGGTCACCCGGGACAACCCCTGGTTTGCCGACGAGCCCCTGAGCCTGTTCCTGGTGGCGATCCTCGCCCCGGCGCTGGTCGGGGCGCTGGTCGGGGCGCTCCGGGGCGCGCGCAACCGAGCCCCCGATCCCCAGCGCCTCCTCAAGATCGGGCTCCCGGCCGCCGCGCTGCCGCTGGTCCTCGCCGCAATGGGGTTCACCGTCCCGCGCCCCGGACCGGTGGACGCCCGGCTCGTCGTCGTCGGCGTGGACGGCGCGACCTTCCACCTCATCGACCGCCTCGACCTCCCGCACATGCGCCAGGTGGAACAGAACGGGGTGCGGGCCGAGCTGACCAGCCGCGAGCCGATGTTCTCCCCGCTGCTGTGGACGACCATGGCCACCGGCATGACCCCCGAGGTCCACGGGATCCAGGGCTTCCGGGTGCAGTCCGACCAGGCCCGGGCCGCCCGATTCTGGGAGATCGCCCACGACCAGGGCCTGCGGGTGGGGATGTACAAGTGGCTGGTCACCTGGCCGCCGACCCCCATGGAGCAGTCCGCCGAACAGGTCGCCATCATGGCCGAGGGTCGGGCCGACGCCGACGACTACCGGGCGGCCTGGGACGCCGGGCACCGGGGATTCATCGTCCCGGCCTGGCTGGCCCCCGGCCCCGAGACCTGGCCGGCCGAGCTGTCGTTCATCAAGGAGATCGAGCTGTCGCGGCGCCTCAAGCGCAAGAAGTACGCCGGCGCCCGTCCCGGCTGGAAGCTGGCCATCGACGGCGCCCACCACGGCCTGCGGTGGTCGACGCTGCGCCAGGCGGCGGCGTGGACCCTGCGCGAGCGCTTCACCCGGCCCCGACCCGAGGAGCGGGCCTGGCGCCTGCAGCTCCTCCGGGCGGCCATGGACCGGGACGTGTTCATCGCCGCGCTGCACCAGCATCGTCCCGATCTCGCCTCCCTGACGCTGTACGCCACCGACGCCCTGGGCCACACCCACTGGGGCTTCATGGAGGACTGCGCGACGGGCCGAGGTCCCTGCGACGATCTCGCCGACGCCCTGCCGGCGGCCTACCGCCAGGCCGACGCCATCCTCGGCGAGATCCTCGACAGCGTCGGCCCCCACACGCGGGTGCTCGTCGTCAGCGACCACGGCTTTCGGGCGATGGGTCCCGAGGACGCCGGCCGGTTCTTCGCCCCCAAGACCGAGCGGCTCAAGGCCCGGCTGGAGGCGGAGGTCGGCCGGGTCGACGTGAGCAAGGGAGGCCACAAGATCACCGTGGCGCTCCTCGAAGAGGACGTCGAAGCCGAGAAGGCCCGGCTCATCGCCTTCCTCGACGGTCTCATCCAGGAGAGCACCGGCCAGCCCTTCTACCGCTACGAGGACATCCCCGACGCCCCCAGCGCCGTCGGCCTGACCATGGCCGACGAGCGGGTGGACGAGGAGCGCCTCCGGACCGACCGGGTCGGAGGCGAGCCCCTGTCGGACTACGCCCGGCTGACCGAGGAGTACAGCGGTGAACACGACGCCGCCGGGATCTTCCTGGCAACCGGTCCCGGCCTGCCCCGTGGGGAGCGGCTGGACCCGATCCCCCTCCTCGACCTCGCGCCGACCATGCTGGCCCTCCTCGACCTGCCGGCGGCCGAGGACATGCCCGGCCGCTCCGTCTTCGGGGAGCGCCATCCCCGGGTGGCCACCTGGAGCACCGTGTCCCCGGCGGCCCACGGTGGCCACCGGGCCACCGGCGACGCCGAGGTGAACACCGAGGCGCTCAAGGCCCTGGGCTACATCGACGAGTAGGCCCCGGCACCCCCCGGCGTCCGCCCACGAGCCCGCCCGCTCCGCGAGAACCGCAACGCGGAACACCTGCGCGCGGCCTCCACTGTCGCCTTTTGTCTCGTTCTCCGACACGCCGCAACCGCGTCCGGCCTGCGGCCACACAATGAAGGCACTCGGACGTACGGAGGCCTCCATGAGCCTGCACCACGGCCTGTCCCGACTCCCCTTCCAGCCGGTCCTCCGGCCGCTTGCCCTGTTTGCCGCCGGCTATGCCCTGGGGTGCTCTCTGGCCGTGCCTCTCGTCGGGGTGGGCTGGGCCGCCCACGTCGCCGCCAGCCACCTCGTCCCCGGCGCACCGGGCGTACCGCACCCGCCGGTGTCAACCCGCCTCGCCAGTCGCTGAGCCCGTCCCCGGGTCCACCCCGGAGGAGGCCACCGGGCGCAGCCCGAAGCCCCCGCTCGCCCAGACGGCCCACACCCCGATGACGGCCATGGCCGGCGCCAGGGGGGTGGCCAGCACCGCGGCGACGAAGTGCTCGTCGAGCCGGGTGCTCACCAGGTTGTGGGCGAGGTGGGCGACGATGCCCGGCCACAGTGAGCCGGTCCGAACCACCAGCACCCCGAACAGCCCACCGAGCAGCAGCGTGTACGGAAGCCGCGCCGCGATCCCGTGGAGCAGGGCGAAGGCCACGGCCTGCAGGAGCACCGCCGCCCAGGCCGGCAGGCGCTTGCGCAGCAGCCCGAGCACCGCTCCGCGAAACAACAGCTCCTCGGCGAAGGCGGGGACGACCGACACCACGAACAGCCCCAGCGGCGTGTTGAACGAGGCCATGGTGTCGGTGTAGGCCTCCACCATCCCGGTGTCGGGGAACAACTCCTGGGCGGCCTTCCACAGCAGCATGCCCCCGCTGAGGGTGCCGGTGACCACCAGCGGCAGGTACGCCCAGGCCCGGGCGGGGGGTGGCCGCCACGACAGGAGCTGCCGCCGATCCAGCCGGAGCGGCACGCTGACGAACACCGCCGGCAGCAGGAAGAACAGGGTCAGGCCGAGCGCGGTGCGGAGCACCACGTCGGGCAGCAGCATCTCGGGCGGGACCCAGCTCGTGCTCCCGCCGACCCCGACCAGCACCAGCAGGAGGGCTTCGGG
>RFKJ01000089.1 GCA_003694325.1 Deltaproteobacteria bacterium | reverse complement strand
GGCCCTATTGTGCCTGACCGGTCGGTCAAGTCCGCACGTCAGCGGGTCAGGCGCCGGTAGATGAGCGGCAGCCGCCGGGGCAGGGCCTCGACCCGGTCGATGACCGTGTACCCGGTCTCCCCGTACATCCGGCGCAGGTACTCGTGTCCCTGGGGATCGACGGTGATGCAGAACGGGTGGACGCCCTGCTGGCGCGCTTCGAGGAGGGCGGCGCGGGTGTCCTCCTGGGCGTACCGGTCGCTGTACTGGTCGCAGCCGCAGTCCAGCGGCTTGCCGTCGGAGAGGATGATCAGCAGCTTGACCCGGTTGCCGCGCTCGCGCAGCTTGCGGGTGGCGTGGCGGATCGCGGCGCCGTCCCGGTTCTCCATCTTCCAGGCGATCCGCCCGACGCGCCGGCGAGCCTCCTCGTCCCACCGGTCGTCGAAGTCCTTGGCGACGTAGAACGCGACCTGGTCGCGCCCGTAGCCGGAGAAGCCCCAGATGGCCTGGTCGTCGCCGATGGCGTCCACCGCCTCGGCGATGAGCACCAGCGCTTCCTTCTCGACGTCGATGACCCGCTTGCCCTGGGCGTTGGCGACCTCGTTGGTCGAGCTGCTCATGTCGACGAGGAAGGCGACGGCGACGTCGCGCTCCTGGGGCAGGTGGCGGATGTAGAGCCGATCGGAGGGCGAGCCTCCCGCCCGGCGCTCGACCACCGCCGAGACCCAGCGGTCCAGGTCGATCTCGTCGCCGTCGGGTTGGCCCCGCAGGCGGCGGGCTCCGTCGGGCCGCAGGGCCTCGAAGGCCCGCCGGATGGCCCCGATGGCGTGTCCGTACTCGTCCCGCACCCGCTCCGCGAAGTCGGCGCTGCCGGGAAGCAGGTCGTACTCGGTCAGGCGCACCCAGTCGGGCTTGTGGTCCTCGATGGCGGCGTCCCATTCCGGGTACAGCCAGGTCCGCCGGTGGGCCGACGCATCGGCCTCCAGCTCCAGCCCCTGGCCGGCCGGCCGGTCCCGGCGCGGGATCCGCTCGGAGTCCGTCCCCTCGGTGATGCCGCCGTCGGGCGCCTGCATCCGGTCGAGCATGGCCGCCATCTCCTCGTAGGAGCTGTGCTCGGCCTGGGCCTGGCGGCGGATCTCGGCGATGTCTCCGGGCTCCCCCTCGGCCTGGGCGGCGCGCAGCAGCTCCACCGCCCGCTCCTCGACGGCGCGGGCCTCGGGGTCGAGGCGGTCGGGCTGCAGGGCTGCGCCGAAGGGGTCGGGGCGCATGGCGGTGTAGGCCAGCTCGTCGTCGTCGGCGGCGCCAGGGGCCCGCGGGGTGCCGTCGCCGTCGCCGTCGCCGTGGTCGGGGGGGGAACCGCCGGCGTCGTCGTCGCCCGGGTCGTGGCGTCGGCGGGACCCGTCGCCGGGCGCCCGGTCTTCCGGCCCGGTCCCGTCGTCCCGGCTGCGGAGCATCAGGCCGTGGATGGCGGGGAAGGCCGCCTGTACGGCGGCCACGCTGTCCAGCACGGTGGCGTCGGGCCCTCGCACCCGGGCCAGGGCCTCGCCGGCCTGGCGGGCGGCCGTGGCGGCCGCGGCATCGGGCAGGGCCGGCGGCTCCATGCCGAGGGCGACCCGGGCCAGCCACTCGATGGCCTGTTCGGCCGGGGCGAGGGTGGCGAGGTCGGGCCGCTCCTCCCGGAAGCCGTCGCGGTGGGCGGCGGCCAGGGCGTCCATGTCCCGGGCCACCCCGGGGTACTCCTGGCGGACCCGGGTCTCGATCCGCAGGTTCTCGAAGATGGTGAACAGGTCGCGCGCCACCACGGGGTTGGCGAAGCTACGGAGCATCCGCTCCCACTCCAGCTCGCCGGGGCGCGGATCGACCCACGCTCCCGGCAGGCGGGAGAGGTCGAGGTCGAGGCTGCCGAACTCGATGTACCCGGCGCTCCGGGCGGTGAGGACCTTGTAGGCCAGGCGGTCGCGTTCGTCGCCGAAGCGGTCGAAGCGGGCGGGCAGGTAGATGTGTCGCCCGTCGGTGAACGCCGGAGCGCCCTCGTCGGCGGGCCGGACCTGGACCGTCTCCCCGCAGTGGGCCCGGGCGTAGAGGGTCAGGCTGCGGTGCAGGTCGGCGAGGAGGGCCCCGCGGGTCAGCTCTCCGGCCTGCTTGCGACCAGCGCCGCTCTCCAGGCGCAGCCAGCTCTCGGCCTTGCGGGTGGACTCGGCGTGCAGGGCGATGCCGCGGGCCAGGAACCGGGCGAGGGCGTCGTCGTCGAAGCGCTCCAGCAGGTCCGGCAGGGTGCGGACCACGAGGGGCAGGGCCACCGGCCGTTCGGCGAGGACGGCACGCAGCAGCTTGACGTACCGGCCCCGCTGGTCGGCGGGGACCCGGGCGAGGTGGTCGGGCAGCGTGTAGGCGACCATGCGGGCCAGCTCGGGGTCGGCCCCGGCGGTGTCGATCA
The DNA here is from genome assembly GCA_003694325.1 of Deltaproteobacteria bacterium. Taxonomy (GTDB): domain Bacteria; phylum Myxococcota_A; class UBA796; order UBA796; family UBA2385; genus J125. The sequence goes on along the minus strand of RFKJ01000089.1, from coordinate 4,635 downwards.
CCACCCGGCTGTAGGCCCGGGCCGCCGCGGGGCCGAGGGTGTCCTGCACCGGCCGGACGTTGCGAGACCAGGCCCGCATCGCCTGGACGTCGAGGCGGGCGAGCCGCGACGCGGGCCCGGCGAGATCGCGGACCGCGCGGGCGGCCCGCTGCACCGAGGGGGGCGGGTCGTCGCCCTCGGGGCCCGTGGGCGCTCCTTCCCGCCACAGCCCGACCAGGCGTTCCTCGGCGGCCTGGCGGACGGCCGAGACGCGGTCGCGCAGGCGGCGGAGGGTCGGGCGGCGAGGCGGGGTGCGGGAGGAACGAGACACCCCGGGGCTCTATCTCCTCCGGGCGCGTTCGCGGGACGGGTTCGGCCGGACCGCGGGGCCGGGTCTCGGTGCCGGCGCGACCGACGGCCGGCCAGGGCCGCAGCGCCGTACCCGGCCGCTCCGCGCCCCGGACCCCCGCGGGGGCCGCCGGTCCGGATAGGGGTGGGGGCATGATCCCGCTGCTCCTGCCGGTTGCGTCCGCCCTGGCGGCGGCGCCGTCCTTCTTCATCGTCAACGGCCAGGTCGAGCCGGGGTTCCCCCACGTCGTGGCCCTCGGCCTGGACCTGGACGGCCGGCCGTTCACCGTCTGTTCGGGCAACCTCATCACTCCCCGGGTGGTGTTGAGCGCGGCCCACTGCAGCGGCGATTACCCCATCGACCTGGTCGTCGAGTTCGGGGTGGCCTGGTTTGCCGATGAAACCGGACAGCCGGTGACCAGCGTCCCCCTGGAGACCGGCGCCATCCACCCCGACTACGAGCCCTTGCAGAGCGGCGGACCGACCGGCACCTCCTACGGCCGGTTCGACCTCGCGGTGGTGACCCTGGCCGAGGATGCACCGGTGCCGGCCGGCCGGCTGTACACCGGCGCGCTGAGCGACGAGATGGTCGGGATGGAGCTGTTCAGCGTCGGGTACGGGCTGACCGATGGCGACGACGGGGACAGCGGGGGGATCAAGCACTCGGTGCCGCTGGTCCTCTCCGACCTGTGGGACCAGTTCCTCATCAACCAGGCCGACGACAACCCCACCGGGGGGACCACCTGCAGCGGCGACTCCGGGGGGCCGCAGCTCGGGCGGGTCCGGGCCGACCTCCCCGACGATCCGGCGACCTGGCCCCAGGTGGGGGTCCATTCCTGGGGCCAGAGCGGCTGCGTCGGCCGCAGCGCGGCGACCCGGGTCGACCAGGGCCTGGGGTGGATCCTCGACCAGGTCGAGGCGGTCCACGGCAGCCGCGATCTCTGCGAGATCAACGGCGTGTACGACGACGGCGTCTGTGACACCTGGTGTGACGCGCCCGATCCGGACTGCGAGGACACCCCCGTCGACCCGGTCGAGACGGCCGGGGGGTGTGCCGTGGCGCCGGGGGTCGCCGGCGGGTGGATCGGGCTCCTGCCACTGCTGGCGGGGCGGGTGCGCCGGCGACCGGGGCGGACGCGCCGGTCTACACTGCCGCCGCCATGCAGCCCGCCACCGCCGACACCCTGAAGCTCGTCCTCGTCTGGCTGGCGGTCGGGGCCGTCGAGCTGTGGTTCGCCCTGCAGGCACTCAGCCGCCCGCTGCCCGGGCAGGTGGCCCTGGAGCTGGCCGGGCTGGCGGTGCTGGGCGCCAGCCAGGCGCGGTTCGCCCCGCCGGGGTGGCCCCGATCGCCCCTGTGGGCCGGGCTGGTCGCGAGCGGCAGCACGGCGGTGTTCCTCGGCCCGGCCGGGTGGGGCCGGCTGTTCATGACCGTGGGCCTCGTCGTGGTGCTGGTCGCCCTGGTCCGGGCGGTCCACCGGCTGTTCACCCCGGGGATCGGGACCGGGCTCGTCGTGGCCCTCCTGGGCGCGGGGCACGCCCGGGTCCAGATGCTGGCCCACACCGGGGGCACCGACGAGCTGGTCGCCGGTGGCGCCGACGGGCCCCTGGGACGTACCCTGCACGAGCTGGTGCGCCCGGTGACCCGGCCGTCGCTGCCGCCGCCCCACGACGGGCCGCCGGTGGTGATCATCTCGGTGGACACGCTGCGGGCCGACGCGGCGTCGACCATGGACAGCTTCCAGGCCCTCGCCCGGCGCGGCGCCCTGTGGCCCGCTGCCATGTCGACCAGCTCGTGGACCGTGCCGGCCATCGCCTCGCTGCTCACCGGGCAGACCGTGCAGCAGCACGGCGCCGCCATCAACGCCGACAACCGCTACCAGGGCCTCTCGGATCGGGCGACCCCGCTGGCCGTCGACCTGGCGGGCGCCGGCTACCGGACGGCGGCCTTCGTGTCCAATGCCTGGCTGACGCCGGCGCTGGGATTCGACCGCGGGTTCCACCGCTACCTGCACGCCGACCGCAACTTCGCCCACCGCCTGCTGATCGCCGGGGTGCCGCGCCGACGACCGGCGGCCGACGCCGAGACCCTGGTCGATCGGGCCATCGCCTGGGTCGACGACGCGCCGGGCAGCGGCTTCTTCCTGTGGGTCCACCTGGTGGACCCCCACCTGCCCTACACCCATGCCGAGCCCGGCAGCTTCGCCGCCACGCTCACCGACCAGCGGCTGCGATCGGGGCTGCCCATGACCCCGGCCGGTCGGCAGAAGGTGCGCGATGCCTACGCCGCCGAGGTGGCGTGGACCGACCGGCACGTGGGGCGCCTGCTGGCCGCGCTGGACCGACGCGGGATCCTGGACCGGGGCGCGGTGGTCCTGACCGCCGATCACGGCGAGGAATTCTGGGAGCATGGATTCACCGGGCACGGGCACCAGCACCATGGCGAGGTCGTCGACGTCGCGCTGGCCATGGTGGCGCCCGGCCTGGCGCCGGGTCGGCGGGACGATCCGGTGAGCCTGGCCGATGTCGCGCCGACCCTGCGGCGCATCGTCGGGCTGCCGACCGATGGCCCCGACCTCCGTCGTCGCCAACCGGCCGATCGGATCCGGACCGCCTGGGGCAACGCCTTCTACTCGGCCCACCACCGGTCCGGTCGGCAGGGGGACCTGCGGCTCCTGGACGACGGGGCGGGGCCGCGCTGCTTCGACCTGGCGGCCGATCCGGAGGAGCAGGTCCCGTTGCCCTGCCCGGCCGGGCCGCTCCGCGACGCCGTCGAGGCGCTCTCCCCCCCGCAGTCCGGCGAGATCGCGGCGCTGGACATCGAGCGCCTGGAGGCGCTGGGCTACATCACCGAGTAGCGCCGGCCCGGCGGGCTGCCTGCCGGGCGGCGCGCCGGGGGGCTCCTCACAGCTCGACCAGCACGCAGGGACCGCCGGCGATCACCTCGATGCCCGCGTCCCGGGCCCGGGCGATGGCCGCCGGGCTCTCGGCCCCGGGCTGCATCCACAGCATCCGGATGGTGCCGAGGGCGATGGCCTCGTCCACCACCGCCTCGGTCACCGCGGGCGGGGTGATGATCGAGGCGCGATCGAGGTCCGGGGAAGGCAGCCACCGCGGCCCGGAGGTCGGGGTAGGCGGGCAGTCCCTCCACCGTGTCGGCTCGGGGGTTCACCGGCACCGGGGTCCGGCCGTGGCGCAGGTAGTGGCGCAGCACGCGGTTGCCGAACTTGCTGCGATCGTGGGAGGCGCCGACCACGGCAAATCGCCGGGCGTCGAGAAATGAGGCGATGGACATGAAGGCGGCCTCGCAGGGGCGGGAATGCAGGGGAGGGGATCGCGGGGTCGGCCCGGTCACCCCGGCACCGCGGTGGGGCCGGCATCCTCATCGTCGGCGGCGGGCCGACCCTGGACCTCGGCGAGGCGAACCTCCTCGTCGCGGTCGTAGGCCCGGGCGAGGATCTGGGCGGCGCGGAGACGGGTCTCCCGGGTGTCGGCGGCCAGCAGGTCCAGCACCTCGCGCATCCGGTCGGGGGGCAGGGTGAGGGCACGGGTGGACAGCGGCAGCACGATGGCCCTGTATTCACCCGGCGGCCGCGGGGAAGGCCTGCTGTGGCATCCCTTCGCGGGGGCATCCCTTCGCGGGGCCGGCACCGGGATGGTCGCGTGCCGGCGGGTCGTGCCGGCGGCTCGGGGTCCCGGTGCGGGCGACGCGCGCGCGGCGCTACCCCTCGTCGCTGACCTGCCAGTCGTTGGCCACCGCCTGGATGAGCACCACCTCGGCGTCGTCGAGGGAACCGTCGGCCTGGGCCACCGCCAGCATGTCGGTCACCACCGCCCGGAGCTTGGGGGGACCGTAGTGGTTGGCCAGCCGGGTGGCGTGGCTGTGCAGGCTGCGGAGGAAGCCGTCCCGGCCTTGCTCGCCCAGGACGTGCTGGAGCCAGGCGAAGGCCAGCGACACGGCGGCGTCGGCCTCCTCGGGGGAACACTGGCCGTGGCGGGCGACCATCCGTCGCACGGCGTTCATCTCGGCCTCGTCGATGGAGCCGTCGGCGATGGAGACGCCGAGCAACAGGTAGGCCACCGAGTGCAGCGGGGTCCAGGAGGTCGGGACCTTCAGCAGGGGCTCGGGCATGATGGCTCCAGGGCGTCGAGGAGATCATAGCCCCGTCGGATGGCCCGTACGGGCCGCCACGAGCACGGCCGCGCCGACGGACGCGGCGGTTGCAGCTTGCCGGGGCGCAATGGCGCGGCTTGCCCGGGCGCAATCGCGCGATGGCGAAGGGCCGGCCGCGTCGACGGTGGGTCCCGGGG
>RFKJ01000088.1 GCA_003694325.1 Deltaproteobacteria bacterium | reverse complement strand
GCTCACCCTGCGCTTCGTCACCCCGCTCCAGATCCTGCGGGCGCCGGTCCACCGCAAGTCGCACATCTTCGACCAGGACCAGGCCGACGCCCAGGTGGTCCTCGACCGCTGCCTGCGCTCGGCGCGCCGGTGGTTTCCCGCCGCGCCGCTGCGGCCCGGTGGTCCGGTGGAGCTGCTCGACAATGGCCTGCTGCGGGCCGACGTCAAGTACCCCCGCAAGGTGCTGCGGGGCAGCCTGGGGACGCTGCGCCTGGGGTTTCCCCAGGGGGTCGGCGACCACGCCCTGCCGCTGGTCATCGCCGGCCTGGTGGGCATCGGCCGCAGCACCAACATGGGCCAGGGGCGGTACACCATCGACGAGCTGCCGCCGATCGTCTCCGGCTGGCCGCCGCGCCCGGCGGAAGGCCTGCTGGCTCGCAGCACCCGGCACGCCGAAGCGGCGCGGCGCGCCCTGACCGAGTCCGGCCCGACCCCCGGGGTCGACGGGCAACCGCTCGACGACTTCCTCGACCGGCTGCCGCTGGACCAGGGCCCCATCCTCGGAGACCTGCAGGTCGGCCGGGTCCAGGCCGAACCCCTGCGCGGCATCCTGATCCGCCGGCCCGACGGCGGGTTCCGTCCCATCGCCGTCCCCACCGTCCGGGAACGCTTCCGCCAGCGGCTGGTGCTCGAGGAGCTGCGCCCGGTCATCGACCAGCTCCTGGAGGACGCCAGCTACGCCTACCGCCCCGGCCTGGGGCGGCGCAATGCCCAGGCAGCCGTCCGAAAGGCGTACGAAGATGGGTTTCGCTGGGTGCTGGACGGCGACATCGCGGACTTCTTCGACACCGTGGACTGGGGGCGGCTGCGGCACCGGCTGGAGGCGTGGTTCGGCGAGGACCCGGTGGTCGAGCAGCTCATGGCCTGGGTCCAGGCCCCGATCCGCTTCGGGGGACACACCATCCGCCGGGAACGCGGGCTGCCCCAGGGCACGGTGGTCTCCCCGGTGCTGGCCAACCTGTACCTGGACGCCTTCGACGAGGCCCTGGCGGCCCAGGGGATGCGGCTGGTCCGCTACGCTGACGACTTCGTCGTCCTCTGCCGCAGCCGGGAGCAGGCCGAAGCCGCCCGCGCCCGCGTGGCCGACGAACTGTCCCGCCTGGAGCTGTCGCTGCACCCCGACAAGACCGAGGTCCGCAGCTTCGACCAGGGCTTCGACTTCCTGGGCAGCATCTTCTGCCGCAGCCTGGTCTTCGACGCGCCGGCACGCCGCCGGGGGAGGGGACCGGAGGTCATCGAGGACCTCGACTCCCTGCGTTCGGACGCCAGCGCGCTGCGCGCCCTGGCCGACAGCGTGGACTGGCTGCGGGAGCTGACGGCGGAGGGCCCGGCGGTCCGGGTCGAGCGGCGCTGGCACCCGCCGGCCCGCAGGCCCTCCCCCCAGCGGCGGCGGGTGGTGGTCGTGGACCACCGCGCGGTCCTGTCCGGGCGGCGGCGGGGCCTGTGGATCGAGCGACCCGACCAGCGCCCCAAGCTCATCGACTGGGGCGCCATCGACTCGATCCTCATCGTGGGCGGGCAGCGGATCCGGCAGAGCGTCATCCAGCGCGCGATGCGCGAGCGCGTGGCGATCAGCTTCCACCGACGGGATGGACGGCCCACCGGCCTGCTGCTGCCCGAGGGCCTGCGGGCGCCGCCGCCGACCACCCGCCGGCAGTGGCGCTGGGTCGAGGAATCGCCGCAGGTCCTGGCGGTGGCCCGGGCCCTGATCGAAGCCAAGGTCCAGAACACGCGGCTGCTGTTGCGCCGGCAGGGGGGGCACTTCGACGAAGCCCTGCGCAAGCTCAAGCTGATCAACCAGGCGGTGCAGCGGGCGGAGTCGGCGGGGCGCCTGCGGTCGCTGGAGGGCCAGGCCGCCCACACCTGGTTCTCCTGCTGGCCGGACCTGCTCCCAGACGGCTTTGCGTGGCCGGGGCGAAGCGGGCGGGGTGCCGCCGACCCGGTCAACGCCATGCTCAACCTGCTGTACTCCCTGCTGTACCGCAGGTGCTGGCTGGCGGCGCTCGCGTCGGGGCTGGATCCCTTCTGCGGGGTGCTGCACCAGGGCGAGGGGCGCTACGCCGCCCTGGCCGCCGACCTGCAGGAGCCCTTCCGGTTCCTGGCGGACCGGGTCGTGCTCTGCCTGCTGCACAAGGGCCAGGTCCGCCCGGCCGACTTCCACCACCCCACCAAGGGGCCCTTCCCCTGCCGGATCGGCGACGACGCCATGCGGCTGATCATCGAGGCCTGGGAGGAAGCCCTGCACAAGCAGGTCGCGGTCCACGACCGCAAGGACAGCTACGACCGGCACATCTTCCACCAGGCCGAGCGGCTGCGGGGCCTGGTGGACGGGACGGCGGCCGGCTTCTCGGCGTTCCGGATGAAGTGGTGACCACCGTCGACGTCGGCCTGTACGTCGTGGTCTGGCAGGTGCGCGATCCCGCCCGGGCCCGCCGGGTCCGCGACATCCTGCGCTTTGCCGGACAGCCGGTGCGCAGCGGCGTCGTCGAGGTCGCCGCGACCCCCACGCGCATGCGCCAGCTGCAGGAGCAGATCGGCGTACACCTGCGGGACGGCGACACCGTGCGGATCTACCCCGTGTGCCGCTCGTGTCGGCGCGGGGTGCGGCTGTTCGGAGACGGAGACCTGGCTGGCCTGCCCGTGGTCTGGATCATCTGACCGGGGCGCCGGCGGGCGGCCCGGTCGTCGC
>RFKJ01000012.1 GCA_003694325.1 Deltaproteobacteria bacterium | reverse complement strand
GGCGCTGCTCCTCGCCGAGGCGGGGGTCCGGCTGTGGGCGCCCCAGGCCCCCGCCGGCTCCATCGGGGGGCCGGCGGGCGACGACCTGGCGTCGCTCAACCGCGGGTTGTTCACCGAGCCGGGGGACCACCCGGTGCACACCGACGAGTACGACGCCGTGGTCCACGTCAATGCCCACGGCTTCGTCGACGTCGAGTGGGGTCCGCGGCGCCCCGGGGTCGCCCGGGTGCTGCTGGTGGGCGACTCCTTCGTGCAGGCCGCCCAGGTCGACCTCGACGACGGCCTGGGGCGGGTCGTCGACCGGGCCCTGGGGCCCGCCGTGGAGGTGTACAGCGCCGGCGTTCCGGGGGCCGGCACCGGCACCGCGCTGCTCCTCGCCCGGAGACTGCTCCCCGCGCTGCAGCCCGACGTGGTGGTCTACGCCTGGACCACCAGCAACGACGTCCTCAACAACGATCCCCTCCTCGACGACAAGCCCGACAAGCCCTACTTCGACCTCGTGGACGGCGCCCTGGTCCGCCGCGTCGCCGCCGGCGATCCGCCGACGGCCGGTCCCCTGTTCCGGGCCAGTGCGCTCGTCCGGCTGGTGACCCGGACCTGGCGGTCGCGGGCCGAGGTCCGGCAGCGCATCGCCCGCGGGGACGGCCTGCCCGTCGACCTGCGCATCCACGACCCGGCCGGCGGGCCGGAGTGGGAGCACGCCTGGGCGGTCACCGAGGCGCTGGTCGCCGCCCTGGCCGCCGAGGTCACCGCCGCCGGCGCCGAGTTCGCCGTCGCCCTGGTGCCCGACGCGGTCCAGGCCACCGACGCCGGGCGCGCCGCGGCCATCGCTGCCTGGCCGCAGCTCGCCGACTGGGACCTGGATCGGGCCCACGCCCGGGCCGCGGAGATCGCCTCCCGCCACGGGGTGGTCATCGACCTGCGCCCGGCCCTGCACGCCGCGGGCGGCGGGCTCTACCTGCCGGTGGACGGGCACTGGACCCGGCGCGGCCACGCGGTCGCCGGCGCGGCCCTGGCCCGCGGCCTGGTCCCGCTCCTCCCGCCTCCGGCCGACCGGGAGTAGGCTCGGGTGGTGGCGCCTTCTCGAAATCGCGGTGGTGGGGGAGGTGGGTGGCGCGGGCTCGCCGTGCTGCTGCTGCTCAACGCCGGCATCGTCGCCATCGGCCAGGCGTTCCGGCAGACCGTGGTGCCGGGATGGAAGAAGGGGCCGCTCATCGATCCGGCGGCCCCCTACAGCCCCGAGAACGCCCAGCTCCTGTTCAGCGTGGGCCTGTGCGTGGCCCTCGACCTGTACGTGCTGCTGCTCGCCCTGTGGCGGCGGGTCCGCGCCCCCCGCTGGTGGGTGCCCTGGGTGGCGATGCTCCTCGCTGCGGCCGGGGCCGAGGCGGCGCTGCGCGCCTGGCTGGCCGTAGACATGGTCACCTACTTCCGGCCCCACCCCATCCTGCACTGGGTGGTCCGCCCCGACCTGCGCGACTTCGACAACCTCACCGGCGGGGGGCGGATCACCACCAACCACGACGGCCTGCGGATGCCCGGTCCCGACGCCGTCCGCGAGCGCGGCGACAAGGGCGCCGACGTGTTCCGCATCCTCGTGCTCGGGGATTCGAGCAACTTCGGCCACGGGGTCGAGGGGTGGGAGATGTGGTCGGCGGTGCTGGAGCCGATGCTCGACCAGCTCACCCCGCGCCGGGTCGAGGTGATCAACGGCGCCTGCCCGGGCTGGACGACGTTTCAGGCCGTCGAGTTCATGCGCCTGGTCGGCCTGGACTACCAGCCCGACCTGGTCATCGCCGGGTTCAACAACGACCCGGGGCCCGACTACCTCCACGACGCCGACCGGGTACTGCCCCCGGGGCTGGTGCGCGACCTGTCGGCCCTGGCCTGGAACAGCGAGCTGTACCTGCTCAGCCGGGAGGTCGTCCTGTCGCTGATCCGCCGGTTCAGCCCCGCCGCCCGCGCGGTCTACACCGAGCGACACGCCGGGGAGGATCCCAAGTACGGCCGGCTGTCGCCCGAGGAGGCGGCGCGACTGGTTCCCCGGGTGCCGCTGCCGGACTTCCTGGCCAACATCTCGACCCTGCACCACATGGGCGAGGAGGCCGGCTTCGACTTCGTCTGGATCGACATGCCGGTGAACCGCAACGAACCGGAGCTGGTCGAGCGCTACGTGGACTGGAGCTACCGGGATGCGGTGCGCGAGCTGGCCCGGCAGGAGGGCTTTCCGGTGGTGGAGGTCGACGACCGCCAGGTCCGCCAGCGGGCGCGCGACCTGCACATCGAGGGGCACGTGTTCCACCCCAACGCCGCCGGGCATCGGCGCCTCGCCCAGCAGGTGGGCCACCTCCTGGTGACCACGGGAATGGTGCCCGGTGCCCACGGCGACGTGGTCATCGAGGGTCCGCCTCCCCTGGACGACGAGGCGATCCTCCGCTTCGGGTGGTCGACCCGCACGCCGGTCCACGCCCACGTCGGCGCGGTCCTCGACGCCATGCCCGACCTCGCCCGGCGCCACGGCATCCAGCTCGAGGGACATCGCTACGACAGCGGCAAGGCCCAGGGCGACGATGTCGCCCGCGGCACTCTCGACGCCTTCTTCACCACCGGGGTCCCGGCGCTGCACATGCTCGACGGGCGGCCGGATGTCGTCATCGTCGGCACCCCGGGGTCCCTGGGGCGGATGGGGGTGGTCGCCCGGGCCTCGCGGGCTCGGCGGCTGGCCGACCTGCGGGGGGCGCGGGTCGGCCTGGCCCGTGGCAGCACCGCCGACCTGCGGTGGGCGCGGTGGGGCGAGGGGCTCGGCGCGACGGTGGTGCCCCTGGCGACGGATGGGCTGGAGGCCGCGCTGGACGCCGGCGAGGTGGACGCCATCGTCGGCTGGGATCCGTGGGTGGAGCAGTGGCTGCGGGCCCCCGACCGGGTCCTGCTGGCCGAGGCGCCCTTCTCCAGCCTGCTCGCCGTCGGGATCCCCTGGGCGGCGCCGATGCCGGCGGACGAGGGGCCGCCCCGGGCCGCCGCCCTGGTGGCGCTCATCGAGGATGCGCTGTCCATCGCCGCCGCCGATCGGCCGCGGTGGGATGCGGAGGTCGCGGCGCGCAGTGGGTGGCCGGTGGAGGTCGTCCGGGCGGTGGCCGACCGCAACGAGATCCTGTCGGGGCGGGCGCGCCACCTGGAGGTGGGCGAGGCGCTGCGGGCCGAGCTGGCCGAGGC
>RFKJ01000087.1 GCA_003694325.1 Deltaproteobacteria bacterium | reverse complement strand
GTGCTGGTCTACGACAGTGTCGAAGCCCACGACATCGCGCTGCTGGAGTTCCAGCCGATGTAGGGACGCAAGGGGGGGCGTCGCCGACAGCCGGTCGACGGGTCCGCACGGCGACATCCCAGGCGCTCGACGTCTGCGCCTCGGATGGGCCTCGAATTCCGTGTGTGGGCGGATGCGGGCCGCCGTCGGACCTCCGCCACATCGCGCAGGCGGCCGGGTCGCCGGACCCGGCCCCTTGTACCGGACGAGCCGGTCGCAGTGGCTGCGACCAGGCTCCCGAACCACCGCCGCTACTGGACCACGGCCGACCTGGGCCCGAAGGTCACGCCGGCGTCGACCTCGCCGCCGCCCGACGTGCCGACGTTCTGGTCGGCGTAGGGATCGATGCGCAGCCACAGGTTCTTCTGGCTGGCAGCACCGGTCACCCGGACATCGTAGATCTCGGCCCACGCAAACCCGACGATGGTCTCGACGCCGTTGAAGTGCCCGCCACCGAACTCGCACTCCGGTGCGTCGTCGGCGTCGCTGTCGGTGTCGCTGTCGGTGTCGCTGTCGCCATCGGTGTCCGACTCGTCGTCGCTGTCGGAGTCGGAGTCGGAGTCGGAGTCGTCGTCGTGGTCCTCCGAGTCGGCCTCCGAGTCGTCGTCGTGGCCATGGCCGTGACTGCTGCGGCTGCGTCGGGCATGGGGGTTGTCGGGATCGTGGGTGCCGCGATCGTCGCTGTCGCCCTCGGTGTCCCGGTCGCTGTCGCCCTCGGTGTCGCTGTCGTCGTCGCTGTCGGAGTCGGAGTCGGTGTCGGAGTCGGTGTCCTCGTCGCTGTCGGAGTCGGAGTCGCCGTCCCCATCCTCGTCGGTGGGCTTCGGCTCCTCGCAGTCGCAGTACTCGTCACCCCCGTCGAAGACGATGATCGCCCCCTGGAACACCTTGCCGTACTCGTCGGAGTCGACGTCGCTGTGGTCGGACTGCTCGGGCTGCTCGCCCCAGTCGTCGGAGTCCCAGTCGTCCGAGTCGCTGTCGGCGTCCTCGATCTCGTCGGCGACGGCACGCAGCGCGGGAACCTTCACGCCGTTGTCGAGGTAGACATCGTCGCCCACGCTGATGATTCCGTCCTGGTGGCAGTCCTCGATCTGGTCGACCAGCCAGCTCGTGTTGGGGTGGCCATCCACCCGGGCCCAGCCGACGTTGTCGATGCCCGCCGGGCTGAACTGGAAGGTGAAGCTGGTCAGTTCGTCATCCTCGTACTCGTCGAACAGGCAGTCGGGGATGGCCAGCGGGATGTAGCAGCTCACCGATCCCGCCGGGACGGCCTGGGGCTGGGTGGCGATGGACCGGGCCAGGGCGCCGATGGTCCGTCGGCCGACCGCGTTCACCGTCGCGAAGTTGCTGCGGATGTCGTTGCGCGACAGGGTCACCTGGATCGCGTCGATCTCCGCGGGATCGGTCGACGGGACGAACCGCCAGGCGTCCACGTCCCAGTACCCGGTGACGATGTCTCCCGGATCGAGCACGACGGGCTTGCCGTCCGCCTTGTTGCGCAGGGCGGCCCGGATGGCGGCCTCGCGGGCGGCGGCCACCCCGTCCGGGGTCCCGTCGAGGTAGGCGGCGCCGGTGCTGGACGCGGCATCGGCCACGGCCTGGAGCTGGGCATAGACGACCTTCTGGTAGGACAGGTCGACGGCGATGGCCGCCCCTCCCAGCAACACCGGGAGCGTCAGGCCGAACAGGGTGCCGTAGTTTCCTCGCCGGTTGCGTCGGCGGTGCTTGCAGTCGGACATGATCAGGCCCCCTGGTCCAACAGGGTGAAGGACTCGGTATGGGTGGTAGGGAGGTCCAGCAGGCCCGCCACGACGTGGACCGGTAGCTGGAGCTGCACGGTCACCACCGGATCGCTGTCGGCGACGTAGCGATCCACGGACACCTGCAGGCCTTCGGTGTCGACCCCGAAGGCCTCGAGGGCGGCGGCCGCCCGGGCCTGGACCTGGGCGTCGGTGACGACGGCGGCTCCTTGGGCCGCGTAGCGCGTGGCCTCGAAGGTCGCCTGGACGACCCGCTGGCGCTCGATGAGCAGGGTGCCGATGTCGAAGGCCCCGATGCCCATGAGCAGGGTCACGGGCAGGACGGTGGCGAACTCGACCAGGGTTGCCCCGCGGCGACTTCCGAGCCGATTCCTGGGACGCATGGGCTGTGCTCGTGGCTGCTGAACCTGACCGCAAGAGGACTCTCCCACGAACAGGCGGGCCGCTGGTGTCACGAGCTGTCGCGCGAAGTCGGGAGATGCGAGGGGGCGCCGCGTCGGGGTGGGCGAGGACGCCGCGGGACGACCGCGAGGTGGGTCGGTCTACTCCACCACTGCGGCGGGCAGGGCGAACTCCACGCCTCCCTCGATGAGCCCGCCGGCCATCACGCCGACGGTCTGGTCGGCGAAGGGATCCAGCCGCATCCAGATGTTCTTCTGGCTGGCGCCCCCCTTCGTCCGGACGTCGTAGATCTGGGTCCAGACGAAGCCGACCACCTGCTCGTGGCCGTTGAAGTGGCCGCTGTCGAACTCGCACTCCGGTCCGTCGTCGTCGCTGTCTCCGTCGTCGTCGCCGTCGGAGTCGGAATTGGAATCGTGGTCCTCCGAGTCGCCCTCCGAGTCGCCCTCCGAGTCGCCCTCCGAGTCGCCCTCCGAGTCGGCATCCGAGTCGTCGCCGGAGTGGTCGTCGCCGGAGTGGCCGTGCCCCCCGCCACGGTTGCTTCGAGCATCGCGGTCATGGCCGCCGCGGTCATCGCTGTCGCCCTCGTCGTCGCAGTCGTCGTCGCTGTCCGACTCGGTGTCCCCGTCGCTGTCGTGATCCTCGTCCACGGGATCGCACTCGCAGTACTCGTCCCCGCCGTCGAAGACGATGATCACGCCCTCGACCACCTTGCCGTAGTCGTCGTCGTCGATCGCGCTGTCGTCGGACTGCTCCGGCATCTCCCCCCACTCGTCGGAGTCCCAGTCGCTGTCGCTGTCCTCGATCAGGTCCGCCAGGGTCGACAGGGCCGAGGAGACCACGCCGTTCTGGAGGTAGACCTCGTCGCCGACGCCGGCGCTGCCGTCCTGGGTGCAGTCCTCGAGCTGGTCCCGGATCCACGAGGCGTTGGGGTGGTCACCGATTCGCGCCCAGCCAACGTTGTCGATGCCCGCGGGGTTGAGCTTGAAGCTCATCTCGACCAGCTCTTCGGGTTCGTACTCGTCGAACAGGCAGTCGGGGACCGCCAGCGGCAGGTAGCAGGTGACCATGCCCGCCGGGACGGGAGGGGGTTGCATGGCGGTGGACTGCGCCCGGGCCCCGATGACCGAGTGGTTGAACCGGCTCATCGCCGCGAAGTTCGTCATGATGTCGTTGCGGCTGATGGTCACCCGGACGGCGTCGACCAGCGCCGGATCGCTGGAGACGACGAAGGTCCAGGTGTCGGAGTCGAAGTACCCGAACTCGATGTCGGACGGAGCCAGGGTGACGGGCCGACCGTCGGCGCTGTTGCGGATGGCGGCGCGGATCGCCGCATCCAGGGCGGCGTCCATGCCGGCCTGGGTGCCGTCGAGCTCCTGGGTACCGGCGGCCGAGGCGATGTCGGCGATGGCCTGCAACTCGGCGTAGACGACCTTCTGGTAGGACAGGTCGACGGCGACCGCGCCGGCACCGATGAGGGCGGGCATGCTGAGCATGAGGAGGGTGCCGTAGTTTCCGCGACGACGGCGCCGGAAGAGCCGGGTCTGCATGGTCACGCTCCCTCTTCACGGAAGGTGAAGGACTGGGTCTGGATCGTTGGGATGTCGATGAACCCGATCGCGGCCTGCACGGGAAGGGAGAGCTGGACGGTGACGATGTTGTCGGGGCCGGAAACGCCGCGGGTGACGGTCACCTCGAGCCCGTCGACCGGCTGCCCCTGGGTCGACAGGGCGAGCCGGGCGCGGGCGGCGACTTCGGCGTCGGTCACCAGCGCGGCCCCCTGGGCGGCGTAGCGACCGGTGGCGTAGGTCGCCTGGACCAGCCGCTGGCGGGCCAGCATCAGGTTGCCCAGGTCGACGATGCCCAGCGTCATGAAGAACAGGACGGGGATGGCGACGGCGAATTCGACGATCGTCGCGCCACGTCGGCTGCCGAGCCGCGGTCTGCGGAACATGGATGCACCTGCGCAAGAGGGGAAAAGAACCAAGTGCATCATCAAGTTGGCACCGACCGGACCCACCGCCTGCAACCGCTTGTCTCGATCCGCCCGGGTCGCGGGTCCCGGCGAGGAGGTGGCTCGAGGCCCGGCCCCCACCGGCCGGCGGGAGGTGGCTCCGGGGCGGCTCTTCGGGGCCTTGTCCGAATCGGGAACAACATTGTCCGCGGCGGGAACAGCGGCGCGCCTCCCGGGGGCGGCGACCCGGGGAACGGCGGCGTTAGCTTGCCTGCGTCCCGTGAACGCGATCTGCCGGCTGTGCGTCCTCCTGCTGCTGCTGTGGGGGGTGGCGCCGCGGGGGGCCCGCGCCCGCCCCGCGCCCGAGGCCTGCATCGAACCGGAGCTGGCCGCCGGCTGGGTGGCCGACCACTGGACCACCGACGACGGCTTGCCGCTCGACCACCTCAACGACCTGGCGGTGGATCGGCACGGGACGGCCTGGATCGCCACCTACGATGGGCTCGTCCGCTTCGACGGGGTCGATTTCCACACCTTCCGGCCCGGGGATCCGGAGGCTTCGGGGTTGGACCGGATCCTCAACGTGGCCGTGCATCCGTCGGACGGATCGCTGTGGATCATCGACCAGCACGGCACCCTGGTGCGGCTGTCGGGGGAAGATCGGGAGACCCTGGATCCGGAACGCTGGGGTCCGCGGCAGGTGTTCGCGGTCGGGCCCGACGCCCTGTGGCTGGTGACCCGGGCGGGGTTGACCCGGATCCGGCGCCACCCCGAGGTGGTGGCC
>RFKJ01000086.1 GCA_003694325.1 Deltaproteobacteria bacterium | reverse complement strand
GGGGGACACCGTCGTCGCCGTGACCCAGGCGGCCGACGGGTCCCTGGGCAACGAGCTGTACGAGGTGGTGGGGATCCTGTCGTCGGGCTCGGTGACCCTGGACCGGACCGGCGCCTGGCTGGCCCTCTCCGACCTCCAGGACCTGCTGGTGTTGCCCGACCAGGTCCACGAGATCGCCGTGCTCACCGACAGCCGGGACTCGCGGGTGGGCGATGAACGGGTCGTGGCGGTCGTGGAACGGTTGAAGCAGGCCGTCGGTGCCGACGGCGACCCCCCGCTCAGCGTCCGGCCGTGGTGGGAGGTCAGCCCCCAGACGGCCTCGATGCTGGCCACCTCGGACTCCAGCGCCTGGATCATGCTGGTCATCGTGTTCTTCGTCGCCGGCCTCGGGATCCTCAACACCATGCTGATGAGCGTGTTCGAGCGGACCCGGGAGCTGGGGGTGATGAAGGCCCTGGGCGCCCGGCCGGGCCGCATCGTGCGCCTCGTGCTGTGGGAGAGCCTGCTGCTCGGCATGCTGGCCTGCGCCGGCGGCCTGGCGCTGGGGGGTGTGCTGGACTGGCTCCTGGTGGAGTACGGGCTGGCGCTGACCTCGTCGAGCGGCGAGCGGCTGTCCACCGGCGGCGTGCTGTTCGACCCCCGGATCTACGGGGTGGTGCGCGCGGATCGGATCGTGGTGACGGTGCTCACCCTGCTGGCCGTGGCGGTGCTCGCCGCGCTGTGGCCGGCGGTGCGCGCGGCCCGGCTGCGCCCCGTCGCCGCCATGCGTGACGAGTAGGAGATCCCGATGATGCTGCTGCTCAAGCTCGCCGCCCGCAACCTGCTGCGCAACAAGCGCCGCACGGCGATCACCATGGCCGGCATCTCGCTGGGGCTGGCGCTGATGGTGTTCAGCAACAACATCGCCTACGGCAGCCACAACGACATGCTGCGCACCGCCATCAGCATGATGGCCGGTCACGTCGTGGTCCAGGGCGAGGGCTACCAGGCCGATCCCGACAGCGAGCGCAAGGTCCTCCACAGCGGCGAGCTGCAGGCGGCGATCCAGCAGGCCCTGCCGGATGCCCACGTCCTGCGACGGGTCTACCTCGACGGGCTGCTGGTCAGCCCGGTGGCCTCCACCGCGGTGGCCATCAAGGCGGTGGAGCCGTCCCGGGAAGCGGCGGTGAGCAAGCTGGACGACAAGCTCACCGGTGGCGAGTGGCTGGCGGACGACGACGATCGCGGGGCGGTCCTCGGGGTGAACCTCGCCGAGAGCCTCGATGTCGGTCTGGGCGACAAGATCGTGTTCATGGGCCAGCCCGACGGCGACGAGGTCGAGAGCCGGCTGTTCCGCGTCCGGGGGATCTTCGCCACCGGCAGTCCGGAGATCGACGGGTTCACGGCGGTGGTCCACCTGGCCGCGGCCCAGGAGCTCCTCCAGGGCGAGGACCCGTCCACCCAGATCGCCGTGAACCTGGCCGACGACGACGCCACCGAGGACGCCCTGGCGGTGGTCGAGCAGGTGGTCGCCGGATTTCCGCAGGCCGGGCCGCTGGAGGTGCTCCCCTGGCGGCAGGCCATCCCCGACATCGTCGAGTTCGTCGAGCTGGACAGCGCCTACGGCGACGGCATCTGGCTGGTGCTGGGCATCATCGTGTCCATGGGGGTCATCAACACCGTGCTGATGAGCGTCCTGGAGCGGGTTCGCGAGTTCGGCGTGATGATGGCCGTCGGGATGCGACCGCGCAGGCTGGCGGTGATGGTGCTGGCCGAGGGCTTCATCATGGGGGCGGTGTCGGCGGCGATCGGCATCGTGATCGGCCTGCTGGTGACCTGGCCGTTCATGGCGACGGGCCTGGATCTCAGCGGCCAGTACGGCGACGCCATGGAAGCCGGCGGGGTGCCGGTCAGCATGATCCTCTACCCGGAGATCGACCGGGCGCGGCTGGCCATCTACCCGTTCATCGGGGTGTTCTTCGCCGTCCTCGCCAGCCTGTACCCGGCGTTCAAGGTCACCCGCCTCTCCCCCGTCCAGGCCATCCGTCACCAGTAGGGGCTGCCATGAATTCCTCTCCCATCGTCGCCGTTCGCGGGTTGACCCGAGACTATGCCCAGGGAGCGGTGATCGTGCCCGCCCTGCGGGGCGTGGACCTCGACGTCGGCGCCGGAGAATTCACCGCGATCATGGGACCGTCGGGTTCGGGCAAGACGACCCTGCTCAACCTGATCGGCGGCCTGGACGAGCCGACCTCGGGCCGCGTGGTGGTCGACGGCCAGGACCTCGGCAGGCTGGACCGCGGGGGTCGCTCGGACCTGCGCCTGCACCGCATCGGCTTCGTGTTCCAGAGCTACAACCTCATCCCGGTGCTCACCGCGCTGGAGAACACGGAGTTCGTCCTGATGCTCCAGGGGGTGCCCAAGGCGGAGCGCCGCGCCCGGGCCCGGGAGACGCTCGCAGCGGTGGGCCTGGCGGGGATGGAGGACCGGCGTCCCAGCGAGATGTCGGGCGGCCAGCAGCAGCGGGTGGCGGTGGCCCGGGCCATCGCCAGCCAGCCGGCGCTGGTGCTGGCCGACGAGCCGACGGCCAACCTCGACAGCCGGATGGGGACCGAGTTGATCGAGCTGATGCTGCACCTCAACGAAGATCGCGGCCTGACCTTCATCTTCTCGACCCACGATCCCAAGGTGATGCAGGCGGCGCGGCGGGTGGTGTGGATGGAGGATGGCCGGATCCAACGCGACGACTGGAAGTGAGGCGATGGGCGGCCTGCTGACAACCTGGATCCCGCTGGCCCTGGCGATGCCCGCCCGGGCGGGCGATGGGGACGGCGTCACCAGCCGGGTGGCGCTGGGCGGCGACCTCAAGAACTTCGGGTTGGTCACCTTCCCCTACGAGAACCCGGCGCTGGAGGCGGCGGGGTTGTGGCCCGGCGATCCCCAGGGCCAGGCCATCATCGACGGCCGCCTGAAGCTGCGGCTCGACCTGGGGCAGACGTGGCGGGTCGACTTCCAGCACGCGGTGTCCACGGTGGTCGGCAGCGCCTTCACTCTCGGCACCACCGGGGCGGCGGCGACGGCGCCGGAGCTGGTGGACCTGACCTGGACGGTGCCGGAGGATGCGCAGGCCACGACGTCCACCCGGATCCAGGGGCGGACCGACCGGCTGTCGGTCCAGGGCGAGCTGGGCGCGGCCAGCTTCGTCGTCGGGCGCCAGCCCATCAGCTTCGGCACCGGGCTGTTCTTCACCCCCCTCGACCTGGTCAGCCCCTTCTTTCCCGGGACCATCGACACCGAGTACAAGCCGGGCGTGGACGCGGTGCGGGTCCAGGTCTACGGCGGCCTGCGGTTCGAGCAGCAGGTGGTGGCCGCCTGGGTCGGCGACTGCGTGGCGGTGGGGGTCGGCGAGAGTGACCGCTGCGAGGAGTGGGGGGTCGAGGACCTGGCCGTGGCGAGCTGGAGCCGGGTGACCGTCGGGGTGAGCGACATCGCCGTGTTCCTCGGGGAGGTACACGACGACGAGGTCGCGGGGTTGTCGGTGGCCAGCGCCGTCGGCGCCGTCGGCGTGCACGGGGACGCCAGCGTCACCCTGCCCCCGGGGCACCTCGACGGCCGCGATCCGACCGAGGACGTCTACGTCCGGGCGGTCGTCGGCGCCGACTGGCGACCGAACGCCGACCTGACCCTGTCCGGTGAAGCCTACGTCCAGACCAACGGGGCGACCGACCCGGCCGACTACCTCTCCCAGGCCATGGGCGACCGCTACCTGCGCGGCGAGCTGTGGGCCCTGGGTCGGAGCTACGTGGGGCTGAGCGCCGCCTGGCAGGTGTCGGGGACGGTGGCGGCCAACCTGGCCGCCATCGGCAACCTCGAGGATGGCAGCGCCATGCTGCTGCCGGGCCTGTCGGTGAGCGTCGCCGACGACGCCGACCTGTCTCTGGGGGCCTACGTCGGGTTGGGAGACCGCCCCGACGGGTTGACCTGGAACAGCGAGCTGGGCTTCGTGCCGACGACGGCCTACAGCCGGATGGCGATGTACTTCTGAGCCGGGGGCTCAGCTCGTCCCCGGGCCGCGGCTCGCCCGGCGCATGACCTGCTCCAGCGTCCGCAGCTCGGCGACCACCCGCCCGTAGAAGCTGTTCTCGGGCCAGTCGTCGGCCGCCGGGTCCCCGACCTGCAGCGGGCCTGCGGCGCCGTCGAGGACGGTGCCCTCGACGAGTACGGCCAGCGCGTCCTCGACGGTGGCCGCCGACCAGACATGGAACCGCCCGGCCTGGATGGCCTCGAGCACCTCGGCGGAGAGCATCAGGTCGGCGATGTTGGTGTCGGGCACGACGACCCCCTGCTCGCCGGTCAGGCCGCGGAGTGCGCAGACGGCGTAGAAGCCCTCGACCTTGTCGGTGACGCTGCCCACCGAGCGGACGCCGCCGAGCTGGTCGATGCTGCCGGTCACCGCGCGGTCCTGGCGGAGGGGGACCCGACCGATGGCCGACAGCAGGGCCGCGGCCTCGGCGAGGCTGGCGCTGTCCCCGTCGATCCCGCCGTAGTGCTGCTCGATGCCGATGCTGGCCTGGATCGCCAGGGTCTGGTGGCGGCCGAAGCGCCCCCGCAGGAAGCCGGAGAACACGCGCACACCCTTGTTGTGCAGCTTGCCGGCCAGCCCGGCGTCACGCTCGATGTCGACGATCCCTCCCCGCCCGGCGCCCACCGTCGCGGTGATGCGGATCGGCCGGGCGAAGCCGAACCCGCTGCCCCGGTAGACCGCGAGGCCGTTGACCTGGCCGATGGCCCGGCCCTCGGTCCGGACGTGGAGGAGATCGCGCTCGATGCTGTCGAGCGCCCGGTCCCAGGCCT
>RFKJ01000085.1 GCA_003694325.1 Deltaproteobacteria bacterium | reverse complement strand
TCGGCCAAATCCGAGTGACCCTGTCCTGACGTTCGTCGCCCCGGCGCCGCACGGTGACGGGGCGACGGCGTCTCGTTGGAGGATGAGCATGAGCTACCGAATCTTGATCACGGGCTCGGAGGGCCTGGTCGGAACCGCCCTTCGCCGCCTGCTCGAGGCGCGCGGACTTCACGTCGTCGGACTGGACCTCCTCGCGCGGAACGCCGAGGAGGGCGATGTACGCGACGCCGAGCGCGTCCGCACCGCCGTGGCTGGCTGCGACGGCATCGTCCATCTCGCCGCGGTCTCCCGTGTCGTGTGGGCCGAGCGTGATCCGGAGACGTGCTGGAGCACCAACGTTGGCGGGCTCCACAACGTGGTCGATGCGGCCATGGACCGCGCCTGCCCTCCCTGGCTCGTCTTCGCCAGCAGCCGCGAGGTCTACGGGCAGCCCGAGAGCCTGCCCGTCACCGAGGACGCCCCGCTTCGCCCCGTCAACGTCTACGGGCGCTCCAAGGTCGAAGGAGAGCGGATCGTGGGAGTCGCTCGACGCAACGGGCTGCGGGCCGCGATCGTCAGGTTGTCCAACGTCTACGGCAGCACCAGCGACCACGCCGACCGCGTCGTGCCCGCGTTCGCCCGGGCGGCCGCACGAGGAGACGCGCTCCGCGTCGAGGGTGCCGAGCACACCTTCGACTTCACGCACATCGATGACACCGCACGCGGGATCCTCGCCCTCATCGAGATCCTGGTGGCGGGAGAGTCGGTGCCGCCGCCGATCCATCTCCTCACGGGGCAGCCGACGACCCTCGGGCAACTCGCGGAGATGGCCGTGCGTCTCGCTGGGGCGAGGTCCACGGTCGAGCAGGCGCCACCCCGCTCGTTCGACGTGTCGCACTTCTATGGAAGCCCGGCGCGCGCACGCGCGCTGCTCGATTGGACACCGCGCACAGCGATCCACGAAGGACTCGGCCGCTTGATCGAGGACTTTCAAGTGGAACTCGGTGCCCGGGAGCACACGGGGGTGGCGCTATGAAGGTGCTCCAGGTCATCCACGGCTATCCGATGCGCTACAACGCCGGGTCCGAGGTATACACCCAGACTCTCTGCCACGGCTTGGCGGAGCGGAACGAGGTGCACGTCTTCACCCGAGAGGAGGACTCGTTCGCACCGGATTTCCGCCTGCACCTCGAGCGGGATCCCGACGACCCGAGGGTCGTGCTCCACATCGTCAACAACCCCCGCAACAAAGACCGATACAGGGACAGCGGGATCGACCAGCGCTTTGCCGAGGTGCTTGACCGCGTCCGACCGGACGTCGTGCACGTCGGACACCTCAACCACCTGTCGACCTCCTTGCTCATCGAGGCCGCGACGCGAGCCGTCCCCATCGTCTACACACTGCACGACTACTGGCTGATGTGCCCGCGCGGCCAGTTCATGCAGATGTTCCCGCAGGATCCAGAGAACCTCTGGGCTTCCTGCGACGGGCAAGACGACAGAAAGTGCGCAGCACGGTGCTACGCCCGCTATTTCAGTGGCGCACCGGAAGAACGAGAGGATGATCTCGCCTACTGGGCGCACTGGGTCGGTCGCCGCATGCGGCATGTTCGGGAGATGGCCGAGCTGGTCGATCTCTTCGTCGCGCCTGCGCGCTATTTGTACGACCGGTACCGCGACGAGTTCGGAATCCCGGCGCGCAAGCTCGTCTACCTGGACTACGGCTTCGATCGGTCCCGACTCCGCGGTCGGGTGCGTTGTGGCGGCGAGCCGTTCACGTTCGGCTACATCGGGACCCACATTCCGGCCAAAGGCATCGACCATCTCATCCGCGCATTCGCCGAGGTCGAGGGTGCTCCGCTCTTGCGGATCTGGGGTCGGCCGCGAGGTCAGGACACCGAGGCGCTAAAGGCGCTGGCTGAGCAACTCCCGAACGGCGCAGCCCGCCGCGTGGAGTGGCTCCCGGAGTACAAGAACCAGGACATCGTCCGGGACGTCTTCAATCAGGTGGACGCCATCGTGGTGCCCTCCGTGTGGGTGGAGAACTCGCCGCTCGTGATCCACGAGGCACAGCAGGCACGAGTTCCTGTCATCACGGCCGACGTGGGCGGTATGGCGGAGTACGTCCACCATGAGGTCAATGGCCTCCTGTTCGAGCACAGGTCCTGGCGTTCACTCGCCCGGCAGATGCAGCGGCTGGTCGACGACCCGGCGTTGGCACGGCGCCTCGGAGCGCGCGGCTACCTGATCAGCGACACCGGAGACGTGCCGGCCATCGAGGACCACGTCGTCGAGATCGAACGTCTGTACGACCTCGTCCGGCGACGGCGGGACAGCGCCCGGGTGGAGCTGGGCGCCGGCCCATGGCGAGTGACTTTCGATACCAACCCCGACACCTGCAACATGCACTGCATCATGTGCGAGGAGCACTCGCCGCATAGCCCGCTCCAAAAGGCGCGACGTGCGGAGGGCAGGCCGCGCCGGCTGATGCCCATCGAGCTCGTCCGACGGGTCGTCACCGATGCCGCGAAAGCAGGACTCCGAGAGATCATCCCATCGACCATGGGAGAACCGCTGCTCTACGAGCACTTCGAGGACATTCTGGCACTTTGCGCCGAGCACGGCGTCAAGCTGAACCTCACGACCAACGGGACGTTCCCAAGGCTCGGGGCTCGTGAGTGGGCGACGCGCATCGTCCCCGTCACCTCCGACGTCAAGATCTCCTGGAACGGTGCCACGAAGCAGACCCAGGAAGCCATCATGATCGGCTCGCGGTGGGAGAAGGTCCTGGAGAACGTCCGGACCTTCATCGCGGTTCGCGACGCTCATGCCGAAGGCGGCGGGAACCGGTGCCGCGTCACCTTCCAGCTCACGTTCCTCGAGGCGAACGTGCCCGAGCTTGCGGATATCGTGCGGCTGGCCGTTGAGTTGGGCGTCGACCGTGTTAAGGGCCACCACCTGTGGGCGCACTTCGAGGAGATCGAGGACCAGTCGATGCGGCGCAACCGCGAGGCGATCCAGCGGTGGAACAGCGCGGTCCTCGCGGCTCGTGAGGCTGCCGCCGAGCGCACGCTCCCGAACGGCAAGCACATCCTGCTCGAGAACATCTTTCTGCTCGACGAGCAGGCGCAAGAGGACCTCGCCCCTGGAGGACCGTGCCCGTTTCTTGGTCGAGAGGCCTGGGTCAGCGCCGAGGGACGGTTCGACCCCTGTTGCGCCCCTGACGCGCAGCGACGCACGCTCGGAGACTTCGGGAACCTGCACGACCAGGGTCTCATGGAGGTCTGGCATGGCGAGCGCTACCGAAGGCTGCTCGCCACCTACCGGAACCGCACACTCTGCCTCGGGTGCAACATGCGCAAGCCCGCGGAGGTGGAGCCATGACGTGGCAGGACACTGCGGTTGCGCCCTCGGGCACGCACCATCTTCGCGGCGGTGTGCCCCTCTACGTCGAGCGCTTCGACGAGGTGCTCAAGTTCCACCCCCCCGGGCTCGCACCCGTTCGCCGGGGGGAGCATGCCTGGCACATTCGAGTCGACGGGTCACCGGCCTATTCCAGGCGGTTCCTCCGGACCTTCGGCTTCTACGAGGGGTTCGCGGCGGTGGTTTCGCCGGACGGGTGGCACCACATCCGAACCGACGGCACGGATCTCTACCGGGCGCGCTACGCCTGGTGTGGCAACTTCCAGGGTGGTCGCTGCCCCGTTCGGGAGCCCGATGGGGCCTATCTCCACATCAGCTCCGAAGGTGAGCCTGCCTACGGCGCGCGCTGGCGATATGCGGGCGACTACCGCGACGGGATCGCCGTCGTCCAGGCAGTGGATGGACGTTCGAGCCACATCGACCTGTCCGGGGAGCTGGTCCACGGGGTCTGGTTCCTGGACCTGGACGTGTTCCACAAGGGCTTCGCGCGGGCTCGCGATGGCGACGGCTGGACCCACGTGGACGGGAGGGGGCGGCCCGTCTACGGGCGGCGCTTCGCGAGTGTGGAGCCGTTCTACAACGGGCAGGCCCGAGTTGAGAGGTTCGATGGCGGGCTCGAGGTCATCGATGTGACAGGAAGGCAAATCGCCGAGCTGCGCCCCGGGCTCAGGAGCGAGTTCGCCTCGTTGTCCGGCGACCTCGTGGGTTTCTGGCGGACGCAGGCGATCTGTGCCGCGGTGGAGCTGGGCGTATTCGACGCCCTTCCCGGGACGATCGAGGGGGTGGCTCAGGCGTGCGGTCTGGAACCGGAGCGCTGCGGCCGACTGCTGCGTGCCCTCGCCGAGCTTCACCTGACCCGGCAGGAGGGAAGCGCGTGGTGGACGACCGAGCGCGGCGATTACCTGAAGGCGACGCATCCGTGGACACTGGCGGGTGCCGCCGTGGAGTACGGCCGCCGCTTCGCTCGGAAGTGGGAGGCGTTGCCCGCAGCCCTTCGGTCGGACGCCGGCTGGCGAGCCCCAGACATCTTCGGTGAGGTCGCCGCCGACCGCGAGCGAATGGCCACGCATCATCGGATGCTGATGAGCTACGCCCTTCACGATTACGCCTCCGTGCCGTCCGCG
>RFKJ01000084.1 GCA_003694325.1 Deltaproteobacteria bacterium | reverse complement strand
GTCGGCAGCCGGCCTGTGTTCGGCTGCCGACCTTCCGCCTCGCCCCCTCGGCCCCGCCCTCCTTCCGGCGTCCGGCGCGGGCTCGGACCTCCCGTGCCGGCCGCGGGGGCGAGGCACCCCGCGCGTTGCGGGGCGATGGGTCGCGTCAGGCGATGGGGTACATCCAGCGCATGGACAACGGCGGCAGTCCCAGGCGCGGCTCGCGGGCCAGGGCCTCCTCCCACCACGGCAGGGTGCGGTAGACCGCCGCCTGGTCCTCGAACAGCGGGCAGTCGACCTCGATGCGCTCGCCACCGGGCAGGGAGACGCGCAGGGCCAGGCAGTGCAGCCCCAGCCGGTCGGCTCCCCGCTGGCGCCAGTAGCGGTTGATCCGGCTGTCGCCGTGGTCGGAGTCCCCGATGATGGGGTGGTGCAGGTCGCGGACATGGCGGCGCACCTGGTGGTGCCGACCGGTATGGGGCGTGACCCGCAACAGCGAGCAGCGCGGCTCGACGCTGCGCCCGAGCAGCTCGACGGTGGAGCGGGCGGCCTTGGGGCCCCGGGGCGACGGGATGTCGGTGTCGACGACCACCGGGTCGTCGTGGGGGAAGCACCCCCGGACGAAGGCGATGTAGGTCTTCTCGGCGGCATCGCTGGCGATGGCCAGGGACAGCTCGCCGGCCCGGGCCCGGTCGGTCGCCAGCAACAGGCAGCCCGAGGTGCCGCGATCGAGGCGGTGGGCCAGGTAGACCCGGCCCCCCACCTGGTGGCGGACCCGCTGGACCACCGCCGCCACCCGGCGCATCCGGGGGTTGCGGTGGACGATCACCCGCGGGGGCTTGGCGACGACGATCCAGCCGTCCCCCCGGGCGAGGACCGGCAAGGGGGGATGGCGGATCGTCTCCCCCGCCGCGTCGCCGGGTGACGCCGGCTCGTCGGGCGGCGGGGGGCTCACCGGGTCCCGCGGACCGGCGGATTCCCCGCCATTGGGGAAGGAGTAGCTGGCATCGGGGTCGGAGTGTGGCATGATACGACCATCCTCGCACAGGGGCGCACCGCGCTCGGTGCCGCCCCCGGCGACGTCTCTCCGGGGACCCCCTCCCTCCCCATCGCCTGCGCGCGCATCGGCACCCGCCGAGCCCACGACTGGAGCCCTCCATGTTCCCTGCGCTTGCCCTGCTCGTCTCGCTGACGGCCTGCTCCGACTACGACCTGCACCGCCCCGACGGCAAGCAGGACGGCGGAGAGCCGCAGGACACCGGCACCCCCCCCGAGCCGACCGAGGACCCCGACATCCTGGTCACCCCGACCTCCCTGTACTTCGGGGGGATCCCCAAGGGATGCGACAGCCCCGCCCAGCAGGTCACCATCGAGAACGTCGGCCTGGGCGATCTCGTCGTCGACGAGATCTCCGTCGAGGGCGAGGGCACCAGCGCCTTCGCGGTCAGCGGCGTGGTGACGCCGGCCACCCTCGCTGCCGGCGAGTCGGTCACCGCCGACGTGGTGTTCAGCCCCAACGCCTGGGTCAGCTATGCCCCGGAGATCCGGATCTCCAGCAACGACCCCGACGAGTCCGTCGTCGACGTGGCGCTCGACGGCTACGGAGCCGAGGACTCGGTCTACGAGGAGAGCTTCGAGCAGGACTACCACGAGATGCTCGACGTGGTCTGGGTCATCGACAACTCCGGGTCGATGAGCGACGACCTGCGCACCGTCAGCAACAACTTCGCCAGCTTCATCGAGGTCTTCACCGAGCTGACGACCGACTGGCAGATCGCGGTGATCACCACCGACATGGACGACCCCAGCGACTCGGGCCGGATCCAGGGACCGATCATCACCCCCGACATGTCCGACCCGATCGGGGAGTTCATCAGCCAGGTGGACCAGGGAAGCGGCGGCTCGGCCTCCGAACAGGGATTCGCCGCCACCATGGCCGCCCTCTCCGAGCCGCTCCTGTCCGGCTACAACGCCGGGATCATGCGCGACGACGCGGCGCTGGCCGTGGTCGTCATCAGCGACGAGGACGACAGCTCCACCACCTCGGCCTCGGCCTTCCACAGCTTCCTCGAAGGGCTGAAGCCCGACCCCGACTGGACGACGTTCTCCGCCATCTGCGAGGACTTCCTCATCAGTTGCTACAAGTACGGCGAGGCCGCCGATCTCAGCGGTGGCATCGTCGGCGACATCGCCAGCACCGACTACATGACGGTCCTCGACGACATCTCGCGGACCAGCGCCGGGCTGACCGTCAGCTTCGACCTGACCTACGAACCCAGCGACCTCAGCCGCACCGAGGTCCGGGTGGGCACGACGACCATCCCCCAGGACACCACCAACGGCTGGTCCTACGACAGCCTCGACAACGCCATCGTGTTCCACGGCTCGGCGATCCCGGAGCCGGGCGAGACCGGGACGGTCCGCTACCCCATCGCCACCGAGTGCGGCGACTGAGCTGCCCGCCGTGACCGCCGCGGGGGGGTGCGGTCAGCGGGCCAGCTCGGCGGCGGCGGCCGGCTGGAGGTCGTCGGCGAGGACGCCATCCCGGGCGACGACCCGCCCGCCCACGATCACCAGGTGCGGGGCGATGCCGATCTCCCGGCCGACGTAGGGAGACCACCCGGCCGCCGACCGCAGGTCCTCCTGCCGCAGCCTGGTCGTCTCCCCCTCGCTGAACAACAGCATGTCGGCGTCGGCGCCCTCCTCGATCCGCCCCTTGCCCGAGAGGCCGAAGATCCGGGCCGGGGCTTCGCTCGACATCTGGACCAGCGCCTCCATCCCCAGCCTTCCGTGCCGGACCGCCCCCAGCAACAGGGGAAGCATGGCCTCGACGCCGGGGATCCCCGATGGGGCATCCCAGTAGGAGCCGCTCTTGTGGTCCCGGGTCAGCGGGACGTGCCCGCTGCTGAACACGTCGACCCGCCCGCGCTTGATGGCGGCCCACAGGGCGCGGCGATCCAGCTCGGGCCGCACCGGGGGATCCGTCTTCAGCAGCGGCCCGCCGTCGTCGGCGATGTCGGTGCTGAGGAACAGGTGATGGGGCGTGACCCCCGCCGTCAGCGGGATTTCGTCCCGGTAGGGGTCGTACAGGTTCAGCTCGAAGGCGGTCGAGAGCTGGTGGATGTGGACCGGTCGGTCCGACGTCCGGACCAGCGCCAGCAACGCCTTGGCACCGGCCAGGGCCGCCTTGGTGGTGTGGATGTCGTTGTGGATCGGGGCGTCCACGGCCTGCCACTTGCGGCGCTGGCGGGCCACGATGGCGGCGTCCTCCACCAGCACGCCGAGCAGGCCGGTGGTTTCGGCGTGCAGGGCCCGCAGCCGGTCGAGGTCGGCCGCCCCGTCGCCGACCACGAGCGACAGGCCGACGGCCCGGCCGGCGGCCACCTGCTCGGCCAGGGCCTCGTCGTCATCCCCGCCGGCGACGGCCCAGGCCCCGAAGCTGGCCACCGACGCCGCGGCGGCCGCCGACAGGTCGGCGTCGAGACTCTCGATGGAGCCGGGTTGCGGCCCGCGATGCAGCAGGGTGGTCACCCCGCGGGCCACCGCGGCCCGCGATTCCGACGCCCACAAGGCCTGCGGGTCGGCGCCGGGCGCGGCGATCCGGACGTCCCCGTCGATGACGCCCGGGATGAGGAACTTGCCGATGGCCGACAGCTCCTGCCGGGCGCGGCCCGCCGGGTTGCCCCCCACGAAGGCGATGCGTCCATCCTCGATGGCGACGTCGGCGACCAGCCGACCGCCGGAATGAATGATGGTGGCGTCTCGAATGATGAGGTCGTACACGCGATGCTCCGGGGGGGCGGGACGGCGGCCGAGCGCCCGGCCGCGCCGGCGTGCGCCGGGGCTTGCGCCCACGGCCCGAGCCCCCGCCGGTCACCGCGGGGACGGTCACCGCGGGGACGGGCCCGACCCGCACGCGACGCCGCCGTCAGGAACCGGGCAGTATCCGGTTTGCCCATCGATGTGCTACCCGGACGGCGGACAAGGACCTCTCCATGCAACCCGTGCTCCTGGTCGCCGGCCCCCCCCACACCGCCACCCTGTGGGCCGATGTCGCGGCGCGGCTCCAGCCGCGGGCCGACGTCCGCGCCGTCGAGCTGCTGACCGCGGCCGGACACGGGCCCACCGTCGACGGCCAGGCCGACCACCTCGCGGCGCTGGCGGCGGAGTGCCCCCGCGCCCCCGTCCTCGTCGCCCACGGGCTCGCCTGCCCGGCGGCGATCCGCGCCGCCGCCGCGGTGCCGGGGTGTCGGCTGGTGCTCTGCAACGGGCCGGTCGTCCACCTCGATCCGGTGACCCGTGCCCTGGCCCGGGCGGCCCGGGTGCCCGGGCTGCTGCCGGCCCTGCTGCTGCGACCGCCGGTGTTCCTCCGCTGGCTGTCCAGCTCGCTGGGCCTGCGCCGGGCGGTCCGCAACCCCTACGTCATGGACCGCGACACGGTTGTCGCGATCTGCGGTCCGCTGTTCGCCACGCCAGAGCGGCGCCACGCCGTCGCCGCGTACCTCCGCAGCCTCCCGGCGGCGGTGCGTTCCACGCCCGTCCTGGCCGCCGAGGTGACCCTGCTGTGGGGCGACGAGGACGTGCTGTACCCCCCCTGGCAGGTGGACGACGCCCGCGCGGTCCTGCCTTCGCTCCACCACGTCGCGGTGCCCGGCGGCCGTCTCCTGCACCCCGTGGAACGCCCCTGGCTGGTCGCCGACGCCATCGCCGACCGGTTCGCTCCGGGCTGACTGCGACATGGATGTCGTGGTTCGACCGGGATCCGGTCATCCGAACGGCTCCATGGGGACGGGAGGTTCTCCCTTCCTTCCGAAACATCGGGGAGTTGCACGCAGCCCGCCGTGACTGGCACGCTTCCTGCTTGCCAGTGGGGGCGGAGATGCTGAACCGGTCCGGCGAGTCCCCCTCGTCGACCTCACCGCAGAGACGCCCGGCCTTCGCGCCGGGCGTTTCCAATTTCGGCCCGGCTCCAGGTCCGGCACGTTCATCTCCGGAGCCCCTTCCGACGTCCCCCTCGCTCGACTCGGGGCCCGCACCGGATACCGTGGGGCCATGTCCGGATCCCCTCCGCTGGCCACGAGCTCTGCCCCCCTCGATCTCGAGGCCTACCGACGCGATCTCTGGCCCCGGTTGACGCTGGCCACCCTGCGCGGCCAGCCCGGCCCCGCCCCCGCCCGGGTGGCGTGGCCGCGAGACGCTGCCGAGGTGCGGGCCGCGCTTCGGCTGGCCGAGGCCGAGGACCTCGCGGTGGTCCCCTACGGCGCGGGCTCCGGCGTCTGCGGCGGCGCCGCCGGTCGCCGCGATGCGCTCGTCGTCGATCTCAAGCGCATGAACGCCATCCGGGACCTGGACACCGAGGCGCGCACCGTGCGGGTCCAGCCGGGGGTCCTCGGACAGCACCTCGAGGACTGGCTGGGCCGGCGGGGCTGGATGACCGCCCACAGCCCGTCGTCGATCTGGTGCTCGACGGTCGGCGGCTACGTGGCCGCGCGGAGCGCCGGCCAGTTCTCCAGCCGGTACGGGGTCTTCGAGGACATGCTCCTCGCCGCCCGCGCCGAGGCCCCGGCCGGCACCATCGAGGCCGGGCTCTGGACCCCCCGGGGCGAGGAGGACCTCCTGCCGGTGCTCTGCGGCTCCGAGGGCGGGCTCGCCGTCGTCACCGACACCCTGGTGCGGGTCGCGCCGCTGCCCGAGGCGCGGTGGCTTCGCGGCTACGCCTTCGACAATCTCCAGAGCGCCTGGACGGCGATGCGCCGGATCATGCAGGCGGGCCTCTGGCCATCGGTGCTCCGGCTCTACGACCCGCTGGACACCCGCCTCAACCGCGCGACCCGGCCCGACACCGGCGTCCAGCGGATCTTGCGGACCCGTTCGGTCGTCATCTTGCCGTCGCGCATGACGTTGCGCGTCTCGTAGTAGGC
>RFKJ01000083.1 GCA_003694325.1 Deltaproteobacteria bacterium | reverse complement strand
GGGCGGGTGTGACGGAGGAGCCGAACCCTGGGAACCGCCCGAGAACCCGGGGCGAAGCAGCGGGGTCGCGCGGTCCCCGACCACGCGACGCCGTCCGGCCGCGATCCGCCGGTCGATCCCCGGACGGCGGTTCCCCGCGCCGGTCCCCCGCGCTGGTCCCCCGCGCCGGGCTCCCCTGCGGTCGTCTCTACGGGAGCCCGGCGCCATGGCGCGGGGCCGGCCCGCCGTCCGGGTGCCCCGGGAGATGGCCTCCGCGGGGAAGATCCGTCAGAGCACGCTCTCGATCGCCGCCCGGATGGCGGCGTCGTCGACCGGGCTGACGCGGTCGACGGCGATCGTCATGTCTCGGTCCAAGACCATGACCCGCGGCCAGGCGGTGTCGGGGACCATGGTGTAGCTGAGCCCCTGGTCGTCGGAGAGGATGGGCGCGGTGATCGAGTGGTCGCTGGCCCACCGCTGGAGGTCCTCCTGGTCGGGGACGGTGCCCTGCTCGGTCTCCGGCAGGATGGTCAGGTAGATGAAGCCCCGGTCCTTGTAGGCGTTCCAGGTCTCGTCGACGCCGTCGGCGATCTCGGCGCAGGGGGCGCACCACATGGTGCTGACGTCGACGACGACGACCATGCCGTAGAACTGCCAGAGGGACACCATGTCGCCGTGCTGGTCCATGAGCAGGAAGTCGGGCATCACCTGGCCCTGGCTGTAGCCCTCCCCCACGAGGTCGGCCGGCGGCTCGTTGGCGGGCCAGGAATTGTCGGGAGGCGTCCAGTCGCTGCCGCCGGTGTCCGGGGAGTGCAGGTCGGGGACGCAGGCCGACAGCACCAGCGCGGCGAGCGGGACGAAGCGGCGGGCGGACGCGGCCATGGATACCTCCGAGACGGATCATAGCCAGCCCGTTCCCCTGCGGGGATCGACGGACGGGCCCGTCGGGGGTAGACGGGGGCGCCCCCCGCCGTGCGCGGGTCCCCTCGGGCCCCGAGGACAGGATGTCGACCCCACCGACCGACGGAGCGCCGTCGCCACTGACCCGTGACCAGCTCGTGGCGGCCTTCCATTCCTACGGGACCCCCCGCGAAGGGTGGCGGGTGGGCGGGGAGTTCGAGCGGGCGCTGGTCCACGCCGACGGGCGGCCGGTGGGCTACTCCGACCCGCGGGGGATCCGCTGGGTGCTCGAACGGCTCGCCGCCGACGGCTGGCGACCCGAGTTCGAGGGTGACAACCCGATCGCCCTCTACAAGGACGGGGCCAGCATCACCCTGGAGCCCGGCGGCCAGGTCGAGCTTTCGGGCGCCCCGCATCGCCGGCTCGCCGACCTCGCCGCCGAAGCGGCGGCCAACCGGGCGGCCCTCCGCGAGCTGGTCGCGGACGGCGATCTGACATGGATCGCCGCCGGGCTGACCCCCATCGCCGACATCGACGACATCGAGTGGGTGCCCAAGGGGCGCTACGTCGTCATGCGGGAGTACCTGCCGCTGTTCGGCGACCTCGCCCACTTCATGATGAAGGGCACCTGCTCGGTGCAGGCCAACTTCGACTACGCCGATGAAGCCGACTGCGCCCGGAAGGTGCGCCTCGCCGCCGGCCTTGCACCCCTCACCACGGCCCTGATGGCCAACTCGCCGCTGTACCGGAACCAGCCGACGGGCTTCAAGAGCTACCGGGCGCACATCTGGACCCGGACCGATCCCTCCCGGACGGGCTTCCCCCGGGCCCTGCGCGAGCAGTACACCCACGAGGGGTGGGTCGACTACCTGCTCGACGTGCCGATGATGTTCTACAAGGTCGACGGCGAGTGGCTCCCCGCCCGGGGGCGCAGCTTCCGGGTCTACATGGAGCAGGGCTTCGACGGCCACCGGCCGGGCCCCGACGACTGGGCGCTGCACCAGACCAGCGTCTTCCCCGAGGTCCGGGTCAAGCACACCATCGAGATCCGGGGCGCCGACTGCGTCGACCACGACCTGGCCATCGCCTTCTGCGCCCTGTGGACCGGGCTGATGTACTGCCCGCAGGCCCTGGCCGACGGCCTGGACCTGGTCGCCGAGCTGGGGCGGGAGGGCACCGCCATGGAGCGCTTCGCGGCCGCGGCCCGGGGAGGGCTGGACGGGGTGGTCTCCGGCCGACCCCTGTCGGAATGGGCCCGGGAGCTCGGCGTCATCGCCGAGCGGGGGATGCGTCGCTGCATGCCGGACGACCTGCCGCTCCTCGACCCGCTGCTGGCCCGCATCGACGCCGGCCGTTGCCCCGCCGATGACCTGCTGGATGCCTGGCGGGCCGACCCGTCGCCCGAGGCGATCATCCGGCAGGTGGCCTACTGACCGGTCTCCCGGCCCGCTGCCTGCCGCAGGGTTGCGGGCGGAACCGGGCACGCGGCCTCCCGTGCCGCTATGATGGCGGCGCACCCCGTGGCCCTGCTGGCGCGGGGTAGCCTGGCTGGCGCGGGCCTCGGCCACGGCCAGCAGGCGTCCCTCCCCGCGGGCGGCTCCCGGCCC
The DNA here is from genome assembly GCA_003694325.1 of Deltaproteobacteria bacterium. Lineage (GTDB taxonomy): Bacteria > Myxococcota_A > UBA796 > UBA796 > UBA2385 > J125. Next base: position 2,748 of record RFKJ01000083.1, on the reverse strand, counting down.
GGCCGGGTGGGATCCCGCGCCCCGCTCCCTTGCCCGGTCGTGCCGTCCCGGGCTCCTCTCCCTGCTCCCCTTCCCGAGGAGGCACGATGCGCTTGATGGTGGCAGGACTGTCGAACCGCGACGGCCGCCTGATCTTCAAGACGCTGGGCAAGCTCGTCGAGCCCGGGGGAACGTTGCAGGACTGGCGCCAGCTCGAACGTGCGGTGGAGCAGGCCCAACCCGACGTCGTCCTGCTCTACCTGGGCCAGCGGCCGGGGCAGACCTGCACCCTGGCCCGTCGGGTGCTCAACCACTACCCGGCGCTGCAGATCGTGGGGCTGGTCGAGAAGGAGACCCCCGGCCTGGTCGAGCTGAGCACCGAGGCCGGCCTCGTCGACCTCGTCATCCTCGAGCACGGCCAGCACGAGCTGAACGCCGCCTTCGAGCGCCTCCACGAGGCGCGTCTCCAGCAGCAGGAGGCCGACGGCGACGTGCTGGCCCTGCTGGGCGCCAAGGGCGGGGTCGGCACCACCACGGTCGCCGTCAACCTCGGCGCCGAGCTGGCCGCGGATCGCAACAAGCGGGTGATCGTCGTCGACCTGCACCTGTACCTGGGCGATGTCGCCGCCGCCCTGGACCTCGCCCCGGACCCGTCGGTGTTGTGGTTCCTCGGGCACGGGTCGACGGTGGACGCCAAGATGTGGCGCAACGGGCCGCCGATGCACCGGACCGGGTTCCAGATCCTGGGGGTGGAGGGCGACCTGGGCGCCGCCGAGCCGGTGACCGCCGAGCAGGTGGTCTTCCTCGTCGACAGCCTGCGCCGGCACTACGACTACGTGGTGATGGACTGCGGCAGCAACCTGACCGAGGTCAGCCTGGCCGGCTGCTCGGCCGCCGACCAGCGGCTGATCGTGGTCACCGACGAGCTGGCCGCCCTGCTGGGTGCCCGCCGGCGGGTGCTGGCCCTGCACCACCTGGACCTGGATCCGCCGGTGGCCTACGGGCTGCTCAACCGGGCCACCGAGGGGCTCGACATGCCGGCCATCGAGGAGGCCAGCGGGCTGCGGATGGTCTCGACCATCCGCAACGCCTGGCGCGACGTCCACGGGGCGATGGAGCGGGCCCAGGTGCTGCGGGAGGCGGCGCCCCATTCCGACGCCCGGATGGACATCGCCGACCTCGCCCGGTCGATCAGCGGCACGGGCGTAACCTCCGAAGCTCGCCGCAAGCGGGCCTTCTTCAGCCTCTTTCGATAGCCGGACGCCATGGCCATCCATCCCACCGCGATCATCGATCCCCAGGCCGAGCTGGCCGCCAGTGTCGACGTCGGCCCCTACGCCATCATCGGCCCGGGCGTCGTGTTGCACGACGACGTCATCATCGGTGCCCACGCCGTCGTGACCGGGCCCACCGTCATCGGCGCCCGCACCCGGGTGCACCCCCACGCCGTCCTGGGGGAGGATCCCCAGGACAAGAAGTACGCCGGGGAGGACACCCGGCTGATCATCGGCGAGGACAACGTCTTTCGCGAGTTCTCGACGGCCAACCGCGGGACCGTCCAGGGCGGGGGCGAGACCCGCATCGGTGACGGCAACCTGTTCATGGCCTACAGCCACGTGGCCCACGACTGCCTGGTCGGCAGCCACTGCGTGTTCGCCAACTGTGCGAGCCTCGCCGGCCACGTCGAGATCCAGGACGGCGCGGTGCTCGGCGGCCTCTCCGGCGTCCACCAGTTCACCCGCGTCGGGCGCTGCGCGATGGTGGGAGGCGGCGGCATGGTCGCCCAGGACGTCCCGCCGTTCACCATCGCCCAGGGTGACCGGGCGCGACTGTTCGGGCTCAACATCGTCGGGCTGCGACGCAACGGGTATCGCCTGCCGACCATCCAGGCGCTGCGGGCGGTCTACCGGGAGCTGTTCAACCAGGGCACGCCCCTCCGCATCGCCCTGGAGCAGGTCCGGGAGGTCTACGCCGACACCCCCGAGGTCATGGAGATGGTGGACTTCATCGAGACCAGCCGGCGGGGGGTCTGCCGGGCGGTGGGGCCGGAACCGGCCATCGAGAGCTGACGGTGGGCACCGGCCGGCGCCTGCGGGGGGCGGTCGTGGGCCTCGGCCACATGGGGCGCCACCACCTGCGCAAGCTGGCGGCCCGTGCCGACGTCGACGTCGTCGGCGTGGATCCGCTGCGGGGCCACCCGGCCGACGTGCTGGCCGACCCGACCGGGCTGGACTTCGCCGTCATCGCCACCCCGACGTCGACCCACGTCGCGGTCGCGGAACCGCTTCTGCGGGCCGGCGTCGCCTGCCTGGTCGAGAAGCCCCTGGGAGCCGACCTCGCGGAGGCGCGCCGCCTCGGCGTCCACGGGCGGCTGAGCGTCGGGCACGTCGAGCGCTTCAACCCGGCCCTGGCCCCGATTTCCGCGGCCCTCGACGACGTGCCGCCGGCGTTCATCGAGGCCACCCGCCTGAGCCCCTGGCGGGCGCCGCAGGCCGGGGCGCGGGGGACCGACGTCGACGTCGTGGCCGACCTGATGCTCCACGACCTCGACCTCGTCCTGCACTGGCTGGGCGACGACTCGGGCCGGCTGGCGGTGCGGGACGTGCGGGCGGTCGGGGTCGGCGTCCTGTCGGGGTCGGCCGACATCGTCGACGCCCGGCTGGAGCTGTCGGGACCGCGCGGCGATGCCGTGGTGGTCCTGCGGGCGTCGCGGGTCTCCCCGGCCCCGGTGCGCACGGTGCGCGTCTTCGCGCCCGGGCGGTACTGGAG
>RFKJ01000082.1 GCA_003694325.1 Deltaproteobacteria bacterium | reverse complement strand
GGCCCTCCCCCCGACCGACCCGGACCGGCAGGCGGCGGCCGGGGACGATCCGCCCCCCCCCTGGGCGGTCGCGGTGACCCGTCGCGGGCGATGCGTGCGCTTCGACCCGGCCGCCCACAGCGAGATCAGCACCCGCAACGGGCGCCGGTACATGAAGCCGGAAGGGGGCGGCGATGGGGTGGTGGCGGTGCACCTCAGCCAGGGCAACGAGCACGTCTGCCTGGCCACCGTCCAGGGCCGGGCGCTGTGTTTCCCCGTCGACCAGATCTCCTTTGCCAAGGGTGCCGCCAAGGGGGTGACGGCCATCAAGCTGGTCGCCGACGACCGGGTACTGGCCTTCGAGCTCAGCGCCGACCGCATGGGGGGTGCCGTGGTGGAGACCCGCCAGGGCCGGCGGGAGGTGATCCGACCCAACAAGTACGCCGCCAACCGGGCCGGTCGGGGCCGGGTGGTGCTCAAGCGCGACCCCTTCGTCCGCTGGTGCCGCGACACCGTCCGCTACGACGAGCGCTACGGCCGGGCCGCCAACGGCGAGCCCCGCCAGGAGCCGCTGGTCGACGCCCCTGCAGACCTCGAGGAGTGAGGCATGACCGTCGACCCATCCTATGACGCATCGGCCATCACCGTCCTCGAGGGACTGGAGGCCGTCCGCAAGCGCCCCGGCATGTATATCGGCGGCACCGGCAAGGCCGGGCTGCACCACCTCGTGCACGAGATCGTGGACAACGCCGTCGACGAGGCGATCAACGGCTACGCCAGCCTGATCCGGGTGACCCTGCACGCCGATGGCCGGACCGTCACCGTCGAGGACAACGGCCGCGGGATCCCCGTCGACATCCACCCCAAGGCCCGCAAGCCGGCCCTGGAGGTCATCCTGACGACGCTGCACGCCGGCGGCAAGTTCGAGCCGGGCAGCTACCGGACCTCCGGCGGCCTGCACGGCGTCGGCAGCTCGGTGGTCAACTTCCTCTCCGAGGAGCTGGTCGCCACCGTGCGACGCGGCGGGTACGAGTACCGGATGGCGTTCGACCGCGGCCGCCCGCGCGGTCGGATGAAGAAGGTCGGCAAGGCCCGGGGGACCGGGACCTCCATCCGGTTCCGGCCCGATCCCGAGATCTTCGGGGACGTGCAGTTCGATGGCGCCTGGATCCTCGAGCACCTCGAGATCAGCGCCTACCTCAACAAGGGCCTGAAGATCGTCTTCAAGGACGAGGTGGCCGGCACACGCACCGAGCTGTGCCACGAGGGCGGGGTGGTCGACTTCCTCGACCATGTCGTGCGGGAGCAGGGACCAAGCCGGATCGCCGACGCGACCTTCACGGTGGAGCGCGACGACGGCGACCTGCGGCTGGAACTGGCCATGTGCTGGACCGACGCCCCGCGGGATCGCATCCGTTCGTTCGTCAACGGGATCCCCACCGCCGACGGCGGCACCCATGAGCAGGGTCTCCGCGACGGCATCGTCAAGGGTGTCCGCAACTTCATCGAGACGCACGACAAGAGCATCCCGCGGGGGCTCAAGGTCACCGCCGACGACATCCGCGAGGGGGTGTTCGCCATCTGCTCGGTGTTCCTCACCGATCCGCAGTTCCAGGGCCAGACGAAGGAGAAGCTCAACAACCCCGAGGTCCGTTCCCAGGTCGACGGCATCGTCCGCCCGGCCCTCGAACAGTGGCTCAACGGCAACCCCAGCGTGGCCGACGCCATCCTGCATCGGGTGGTCATGGCCGCCAAGGCGCGCCAGGCCAGCCGCGCCGCCACCGAGCAGGTGCGACGGAAGTCGGCCACCAACCGGCGACTCAACCTGCCCGGCAAGCTGGCCGACTGCAGCAGCACCGACCCCGGGGAGAGCGAGCTGTTCATCGTCGAGGGCGACAGCGCCGGCGGATCGGCCAAGCAGGGCCGGGACCGGCGTACCCAGGCCATCCTGCCGCTGCGGGGGAAGGTGCTCAACGCCGAGCAGGCCAGCCTCAAGAAGGTCCTGTCCAACAACGAGCTGTCCGACATCGTCAAGGCGCTGGGGTGCGGCATCGGCAAGGACCTCGACCCCCGCCGGCTGCGCTACCACAAGATCATCCTGCTGATGGACGCCGACAGCGACGGCCACCACATCAGCACGTTGCTCCTGGCCTTCTTCTACCGGTACCTGCGCCCGCTCATCGAGCACGGCTACGTCTACGTGGCCCAGCCCCCGCTGTACCGGATCGACCACGGCGACAAGACCTTCTGGGCCGCCGACGATCGCGAACGCGACCGGATCCTCGACAAGCTGCCGCCCCGGGCCCGACCCCGGATCAGCCGGTTCAAGGGGCTCGGCGAGATGCAGCCGAAGACCCTGTACAAGACGACCCTGGATCCCCGGCAGCGGCGCCTGCTCAAGGTCACGATCCCCGATGGCGCCCGGCTGGAGACCGAGCAGGTCATCAGCGACCTGCTGGGGAAGGATGCCCGCAACCGCTTCCGGGAGATCACGGCCTGGATGGACCTGGTCGAGGAGGTGGACGCCTGATGGGGGCCCGGTGACGGTCCCGCGGCGACACCAGCCTGTGGCATGCTGCCCATCTCAGGGCTGGTGACCATGGACGAGTCTCGCTTCGGCATCCGATTCCGCCTCAGCATCGTGCTGCTCCTGTCGGCCCTCAACTCGGTGCTCCTGGCGGCGGTGGCCCTGGTCCTGTTCCGCGCGGTGGTGGAGACCGCCCCGCCCCAGGTGGTCGCGGCGGTGGCCAACGTCCAGGCGATGGTCGACGTGGCCCATGACGCCGCCCTGACCGCCGACCTGACGTCGGATGCTGCCCGAAGCCGCATCGACCAGTCCCTCGAGAGCGCCGAGTCGGCCCTGACCCGGCTCACGCCCCGGCTGAGCACGGTCGAGGCCGACCTGGCGACCTACCGGACCATGATGGAGCGCTGGGAGCAGGCGGTGAACGCCCACCCCGACGCCGACCCGACCTCCGACCCGCGCCTGCGCCAGCCGCTCGCCGACCTGCGCCTCGCCTACCACCACCTGACCGGCTCCCTGCGCCTGGCCACCGCCTCGCCCCGCCCCGCCTGGGTCGAGAGCGCCGTCGGCCTGCTGCCATGGGCCATGGGCTGGGTGGTGCTCGTCGGTCTCGGCACCGTCGCCGCGGCCTGGAGCCTGCGCAGCCAGCTCTCCCTGCCGCTCGTGTCGCTGTCGGAGAGCGCCCGGGCGCTGGCGCGAGGGGATCTCTCCGTCCCGATCCACCGTCCCGACAGCGTGCCCGAGATCGCAGTCCTCGCCGACGCCATGGCCTCGGCCCGCGATGCCCTGGTCCAGGCCCTGCGCCAGCAGGAGGCCCGCACCGCCCGCGAGCGGGCCATCCTCCAGCACATGTCCGACGGCGTCCTCCTCTGCGACAGCGACGGCAAGGTGCTGCAGCTCAACCCCCGGGCCGAGCAGATCCTGTGGCAGCTCATCCCGGCGGGGATCGAGCCCAAGGCCGGCCACCCGGTGCACCGGATGATCAAGGAGATCACGCCCGAGCTGCTCGCCGCCGGCAAGGACGCCGACCTTGAGGTCACCCGCGCCCCGCCGGGACGGGAGCACGACCGGGCCGCCCGTACCTGGGTCGACGTCACCCTGCGGCGGGTGGTCGGCGCCTCCCCGGAGCAGGGGAGCTGGGTGGTCGTCCTCCGCGACGTGACGGCGGCCCGGGCCCTGGACGCCATGCAGCGCGAGTTCGTCAGCGTCGTCACCCACGAACTCAAGACGCCCCTCACTGCCATCGAGGGCTACGCCCGCCTGTTGCTCCGCGGCAAGGCCGGGCCGCTGCAGCCCCGCCAGGCGGAGTTCGTCCAGACGATCTCCGACCAGAGCGCGGTCCTCAAGGCCATGGTCCAGAACCTTCTCGACACCTCCCGGATCGAGGATGGCACCCTGCCGCTGCACCGCCAGGAGGTCGAGCTGGCCCCGATCATGGAGAAGCTCGCCGCCACCTGGGAGGGCAGCGCCCGGGCCCACGACATCGAGCTGGTCAGCGACTACGAGGGCATCGACGGCGTCGTCCTCGACACCGACCCCTTCCGGCTCGAGCAGCTCATCGGAAACCTCGTGGGCAACGCCCTGAAGTTCACCCCCCGGGGCGGGCGCATCACCCTGCGGGCCCGGAAGGTGGGCGACGAGGCAGTGCTGGAGGTCGAGGACACCGGCAGCGGGATCCCGCCCGACAAGCTCGATCGCATCTTCGAGAAGTTCTACCAGGTCGCCCGCGGCGACACCCGCAGCAGCGGCGGCACCGGGCTGGGCCTGTTCATCTGCAAGCAGTTGGTGGAAGCCCTCGACGGCACCATCTCGGTGCGATCCACCGAGGGCGTGGGGACCAGCTTCACCATCCGCTTCCCCATCGTCGCGGTCTACGATGACGCCCAGACGGACGGAACCCCGGAGAAGGCATGAGCGAGTCCAGACGCCTCGGCGACATCCTGGTGGCCCGGGGCCAGCTCCGCCCGGAACAGGTCGAGGAGGCGCTCCGGGCGCAGCGCGCCGCCGGGGACAAGGCCCGCCTGGGCGACATCATCGTCGAACTGGGCATGGCCGACGACATCGAGGTCGCCCAGGCCATCGCCATCCAGACCGGCCTGCCCTACGTCGACCCGGTCTCCGAGCCCATCGAGGCCGGGCTGGTGTGGCGGTTCCCCCGCGAGATGGCCGAGACCCACCGGGCCATCCCCATCGCCCGGGTCTATGACGGGGAGGGGCCGCCCCCCCGCAACGCCCCGGTGCGGGTGGCGATGGCCGACCCGCGGGACATGGCGGCGCTGGGCGAGTTCCAGTTCATCCTCGGGGCCCCGATCCGGCCCGAGGTCGCGGCCCCGTCCCGCATCGACCTGGCCATCGCCCGCCACTACGACCTGGAGCCCATGGCCCGGCGGCTGCTCGAGCACGTGCCGGCCCGACTCAAGGTCCCGCCCGCCACGACCCGACCGGTCCGTGAGCTGGCCGGCCACCGCGGTCTGCGGTCGGTCAGCCCCGATGACGAGGGCGGCGCCTTCATCCAGCTCCTCGACTTCATCTTCTCCCAGGCCATCGACCGCAACGTCAGCGACGTCCACCTCTCGCCCACCCCCACCGGGCTGCGGGTCCGCTACCGCATCGACGGGATGCTCCGGGACGTGCTGGAGCTGCCCGACTGGGCCACGGCGCCG
>RFKJ01000081.1 GCA_003694325.1 Deltaproteobacteria bacterium | reverse complement strand
GGCCCTCCCCGTCGGTGTTGTAGCCGGTCAGGGTGCCGCCGACGTGGATGACGACGTTGACGGCGCCCGCCTCCTCGGCCGCCACCGTCATGTGGTCGAGCGCCGGCAGGACCCGCTCCTTGAACGGCACCGTCAGGTTGACCCCGACCAGGCCCAAGGTGCGCACCGCGTCGGCCACCGCCTCGGCCCGGGTCGGATCGACATCGAAGGCGACGTAGACGGCATCGAGCCCGTAGCGTTGAAACAGCTCGTTGTACATCGCCGGCGACAGCGAGTGCCGGACGGGGTGCCCGACCAACCCGAAGACGCGCGTGCGGGCCGAGATCATGATGAACCGCGGTCGACGAGGCAGGCCCGGGCGTCATCGACGTCCTGCCGGATCTGGCGAACCAGCGCGTCCACGTCGGAGAACCGCCGCTCGTCGCGAAGCCGGGCCATGAAGTCGACCCGCAGTTCGCGCCCGTAGAGGTCGCCCTGGAAGTCCAGCACGTGCACCTCCAGTCGTTGCCGGCTGCCGGAGAAGGTGGGCTGGACCCCGAGGTTGGCCACCGCCGGGAGGGGCCGGCCATCGTCGGCGTGGGCGTACACCGCGTAGACCCCGGCGCCGGGGAGCAGCTCGGTGTCGGTGTCGACGTTGGCGGTGGGAAAGCCGATGGTCCGGCCTCGCTGGTCGCCCGCCACCACGGTGCCCCGGACGAAGTGGGGCCGCCCCAGCAACCGGGTCGCCATGTCGATGTCGCCGCGTCGCACGGCGTCGCGCACCGCCGAGGAGCTGCAGATCCGGCCGTCGAGCATGGCCGCCTCCACCTGGACCACCGGCAGGTCCGGGAGCAGTCGCCGCAACAGGGCGACGTCGCCCCGGCGAGCCCGGCCGAAGCGGAAATCGTAGCCCACCACCAACTCCTGGGCTCGAAGGCGACGACCGAGGATCTCCCGGGCGAACCAGTCCGGCGGGTGCTGGGCGAAGGCCCGATCGAAGCGCTCGACGACCACCGCCTCGACCCCCTGCTCCCCCAGCAGGCGCACCTTGTCGGGCCAGGTGAGGATCCGCGGGAGGTACTGGCTCGGGGCCAGGACCACTCGGGGGGAGGGCTCGAAGGTGTAGACCACCGGCGGGGCGCCCAGCTCGCGGGCCCGCTCGACCAGCCGGGCGAGGAGCGCCCGGTGCCCGTGGTGCACGCCGTCGAAGTTCCCGATGGTCACCACCGGGTCCGGGCCCTCGGCGGGGTAGGCGGCGCTTCCTGCGTAGACCTGCGGCATCGGCCACGCCTATCCGATTCGACGGGAGCCACCGAGGGCCGCGCCGGCCCGCCGGTCGCCGGACCGGTCGGGCGATACGCTTTCGCCGCCACCGGCGGAACCCGCCGGCAGACCTCTCGCCCCGGAGTCGTCCCATGCGCGTCCTGCTCGCCGACAAGCTTGCTCCCCACGTCGCCCCCACCCTGGAGGACCACGGCTGCGCAGTGCGCAGCGACCCCGCGCTCAAGGACGACGCCCTCACCCGGGCCCTGGGCGAGTTCCAGCCCGAGGTCCTCGTCGTCCGATCGACCCGGGTCGGGGCCGACCAGCTCCGGGCGTCGCGCAGCCTGTCGCTGGTCATCCGTGCCGGCGCCGGGGTCAACACCATCGACGTCGACACGGCCAGCTCCCTCGGCATCTACGTGGCCAACTGCCCGGGCCGCAACGCCCGCGCCGTCGCCGAGCTGACGATGGGCCACCTGGTCAACCTCGACCGCCGGATCGCCGACAACGTCGCCAGCCTCCGGCGCCACGAGTGGCGCAAGAAGGAGTTCGGCCGGGCGCGGGGCCTCGCCGGCGCCACCCTGGCGATCCTCGGCTTCGGGCACATCGGCCAACAGGTCGCGCGCCGGGCGTTGGCCTTCGACATGACGGTCCGCGCCTGGAGCCGGTCCCTGACCCCCGAGGACGCCGCCCGCGCCGGGGTCGTCTACTGCGCGACCCCGCTCGAGGCCTGCCGGGGGGCCGACGCCCTGACGGTCCACCTGCCCCTCAACGACGAGACGCGGGGGCTGGTCGGCCGCGAGCTGCTCGACGCCCTGCACCCCGGCGCCTACGTCGTCAACACTGCGCGGGGGGGCATCGTCGACGAGAAGGCGCTGGTCGAGGCCATCCGCCAGCGGGGCCTGCGCGCCGGGCTCGACGTCTACGCCGACGAACCGGCCGCGACCGACGACCGGTTCGACAGCCCCATCGCCGACATCCCCGAAGTCTACGGCACCCACCACATCGGGGCGAGCACCGACGAAGCCACCCACTCGGTCGGCGACGAGGTCATCGCCATCGTCGCCGGCTACCGGGACAGCGGGACGGTGCGCAACTGCGTCAACCTCGCCCACCAGTCCCCGGCGACCCACCTCCTCGTCGTCCGCCACAAGGACGAGGTGGGGGCTCTCGCCGTCGTCCTCGACGCCCTGCGCCTCGCCGGGATCAACGTCCAGGAGATGGAGAACATCATCTTCACCGGCGCCGCCGCCGCCTGTGCCCGCATCCAGCTCGACCAGGCGCCGCCGCCGTCGACCATCGCCGCCCTGGAGGCGGAACCGCTGGTCATCGCCACCTCCGTCGTCCCGATCACCGCCTGAGCCCCCCATCTCCCCGGAGCCGCCATGTCTCGTGCCCACAACTTCTCCGCCGGTCCCGCCGCCCTGCCCGTCGAGGTGCTGGAGGAGCTGCAGCCCGCCCTCGTCGAGTTCGGCGACATGCGGGCCGGAATCATGGAGATCAGCCACCGCAGCGCAGCCTTTGCCGAGGTCCATCACGCCGCCCGGGACCGGTTGCGGCGCCTGATGTCGGTCCCCGACGACTACACCATCCTGTTCCTCCAGGGCGGCGCCAGCCTGCAGTTCTGGATGCTGGCGCTCAACCTCGTCGGGGACGGGGGCTCGGCCGACTACCTGCTCACCGGCACCTGGTCGCGGAAGGCCCGCACCGAGGCCGCCCGCGTCGGCGACATCGCCATCGCCTGGGACGATCCCGACGGCCGGTACGACCGGGTGCCCGCCGACGACGAGTTCACCGTCCGCCCCGACGCCCGCTACCTGCACTACACCAGCAACAACACCATCGCCGGCACGCAGTTCTCGACCCCCCCGGCCGCCGACCGGCCGCTGGTCTGCGACATGAGCAGCGACATCTGCAGCCGGCCCGTGGACGTCGGGGCCCACGCGCTCATCTACGCCGGCGCCCAGAAGAACCTCGGCCCGAGCGGCGTGACCGCGGTGATCCTCTCTCCCTGGGTCCTCGAGCAGAGCCGACGCTGCGCCGCGGTGCTGCCCGGGGGCCTGCCCAGCATGCTCGACTACGGCCTGATGGCGTCCAAGGACAGCCTGTTCAACACGCCCAACACCTTCGGCATCTTCGCCCTGGAGCGAGTGCTGGCCTGGCTGGAGCGGCAGGGAGGCCTCGAAGCCATGGCGGCCCGCAACGCCCGCAAGGCGGCCACCCTCTACGCCGAGCTCGACCGCACCGACTTCTGGCGGCCCCATGCCCGGGTCGACAGCCGGTCGCAGATGAACGTCACCTGGCGCCTGCCCACCCCTGAGCTGGAGGCCACCTTCGTGGCCGAGGCGGCCGATGCCGGGCTGATGGCATTGAAGGGACACCGCAGCGTCGGCGGGATCCGGGCCAGCATCTACAACGCCACCGGCCAGCAGGCCGTCGACGACCTCGTCGCCTTCATGCGCGACTTCGAGGCCCGCCACGGCTGATCCGCCCGGTCGACCCTTCGCCGGCGTGGCCCCGCCCCCCGAGCTACCGGCGGATCGGCGCGGTGGCCACGCCCATGTCGGGCTCACCCAGGCTGCCGAGGTAGAGCTTGCCCTCGCGCTCGGTGACCGAGGTCAGCGGCGCGTAGCCGCCGTCCGGATCGTCGAGGACGTGCAGCACCCGGCCGAGGTGGTTGATGGCCACCGCGATGGGGTGCCGCGGGATCCGGGCGAGCACCATGCCCGGGGCGCGGGCCGCGACCTTGCGGAGCAGCACCGACGAGGCGGCAGCATCGTGGAACGCCGTCCGGGGCCCGAACAGCGCCACCCAGAAGACCCCCCGGCCGGCGTGGGTGATGTTGTCGGGGTAGCCGGGCAGGTTGTCGAGCACGACCTCCACCTGGCCGAGGCGGTCCGGGCGCAGCCAGACCTTGAGGACCCGGTGGCGCAGGGTCTCGGTCAGCAACAGGTAGCCACCATCCGGCCCGACCGCGACGCCGTTGGCGAAGTGCAGGCCGTCCGCGACCGTGCTCACCTCGCTCGTCGCCGGGTCGTACACCAGCAGCCGCCCGTTGGGGCGCCCCTCGAGCACCGCCTCCTTGAGCCGGGTCGGCCCCCAGGCGTGGTCGGCGTCGGTGAACCACACCCGCCCGTCAGCGGTGACGTCCACGTCGTCGGTGAACCCGAAGGGGATCCCGTCGGCCTCCGTCGCCGCGACCTCGACCTGGCCGCCGAGCGTCATCCGGAGCAGCCCCCGCTCCCCGTCGGCGACCCAGAAGGCTCCGTCCACGCCCCGCGTGATCCCCAGCGGGCGCCCGCCGGTGTCGGCGATGGTCCGGAGCTTGCCGCGCCGCAGGAGCAGCACCCGCCCGTCCTCCACCCCGGTCATCAGGCTGCCATCCGGCAGCACCTCGATGTCCTCGGGGCCGACCGCGCCCTCCAGGGACAACCGGGTGACCCGGGACAGCTCGCCGTTGCTCACCCAGGGTGGAGTGCCCCAGGGGTTCGGCCCCGGCGTCCAGGTCTCCGGGTCGATGTCCACCGGGGCGGCGAGCAACCATGCCACGCCCGCCGCCAGTACCCCCACGAGGGCGGCCATGGCCGTGCGGAACCTCACCCGCCATCCCCGAGGAGACGCCCGCGGTTGCCCCCCTCATCGCGAATCGGGCGGTGCAGCACGATGTTCTGGCCGGCGGCGTGTCCCGAGGCGAAGGCCGAGTCGACCACCACCCGGGTCGGGCGGGAGGAACGGAGGTGGGGATGCCGGCACCGGACGTAGTCGCCCAACCCGGGATCGCCCATCCACACGAGCCCTTCCTCCTGCTCGCAGCGCCTGGCCTGTTCCTGGAGCTGCTTTTCGAAACCCATGACGACCCCGGTGAGGAACCGTCCCTTGCTGCCCCGCCGGGTCTGGACCCGGCGACGGTGCTCCTCGTAGAGGCGCTCCGCCGTCCGCAGCACGAAGCCGTGCACGTAGACGGCCATCTCCACGTTCTCCTCGGAGCCGCAGACCTCGAGCCTCTTGACGTGGCGCAGCCGCTCCCGGTCGAAGACCGGCACCCAGATGCATTCCACGAAGAAGTGCCGGCAGAGGAGCCCGGCCAGGATCTGCTCGTGGGCCGGGATGCGCAGGCGTCCCGGGCCGACCTCGGTGAAGACGTAGTGCTGGGGCGTCCCCACCCAGGCGATGTTGTGCTTGCGCATCAGCCGGTGGGCCTTGGCCGCCGCCGCATCGGCTTCGTGGGGGTTGTCGCTCTCGGCCAGGGCCAGGAGGGCCTGCACCTTGCGCATGGCCCGCGCCCGCTGGGGATCGGCGTCCCCTTCCACCGGCAGCCCTCGGGCCCGGGCGTCGATCCCCAGCCTTCGGCAGACCTGCTGAAAATGCGCCCCGTGACTGGTCTCCCCTTCGACCCGAAGCACCTCGGTCACGTACTGGTGGGCCATCTCGTGCTTGAGCACCTCGACCACCACGGTCCAGGGCTGCTCGACCACCAGGGACCGAGCCAGGGTGATGGTCCGGGTATCGGGCGACCAGCTTCCGACCCGCACCTGTCCATCGGAGAGAGCCAGGACGGGCGGCCGCATGACGCCGCGGAACAGCGACCCGTTCAGGCCGGACCAGGTGCGCGTCAGTTCGCGGAGGAGAATCGTGTCGAGGGAGGCATGCATGGCCGCGCCCCTATCCCGCCAGCACCCTGCCGTGCCCCCCTTCGAACCCGCGCGGCGGCGGACCCCGAACGCCGCCGCCGGTTCCTCGGCGGCCCCGATCCCGGGAGGCCCCGATCCCGGGAGGCCCCGGCCCGGAATCGCCGACCGCCCGGCGGGTCCGTCAACCCGGGCGGAACGCCAGGAACACGGCGACGCGTCCGTCGCGGGCAACCTGCACCTCGACCCGCTCGGCGCCGCCGCTGTCGAGACGCAACCCACCCTCGGCCGCCTGCCCGCCCTCCAGGGCGGTCAACAGCGCGGCATCGTCCCGTCGGGCCTTGTCCACGACGAGGAAGCCCTCACCCTCGACCACCAGCCGGCCCAGGCGGCGGGCCTGCTCCGCGAGCGCGTCGACCCCGGCCACGTGGTCGGCGTGGACGAGGCACAGCGCCCCGTCCTTCTCCAGCAGGTGCCAGGTTCCGGCCCTCGACAGCGGACGGAGGTTGTAGACCGCGCCGCGTACCTTGTCCTTGTCGTGTTCGGAGCCGACGCGCGAGCCGACGACCACCCCCTTCGTCACCTCCACCGCACCGCGCCATCGCCACCCGGCGGGCACTCCCTCCGGCCCCTCGGACCCGGTGGACTCGGCATCGCCCGCGCCCGCGGGTGACTCGTCGACCGCCGGTTCCGGCGCGGCGTCCTTCGCCTCGGGCGCATCCTCCACTGCGGGCTCCTCGGCCACCGGCTCGCCTTCCTGCTCGCCTTCCTCCAGTGCCGAATCCATCGCCGCCGCCTCGGTGGGCATCGGGCGGACCGGCGGCCGGATCGTCCCGAACGCCGGGGTCTGGTCCCGCGCGGCCTCGCGCAGCTCGGCGACGTCCAGCCCCAGGACATGGCCCAGCTCGCCGAAGACGGCATCCTCCAGCCGCTGGAGCCGCACCTTGTCCAGGGCCGCGGCGGGCTGCCCGTAGAGGTCGCGCAGCACCCCGACCATCGCCCCCAGCTCGCCGACGGCCATCACCTCGTCCACCCGCGCCGCCAGGACGGCGGGATCCTCGGGCAGCTCCATGCCGATGAGCGGGCGACGGAGCATCGCTTCGTAGTCGCGGGCGAGCTGGGCATCGACCGCCGGTCGGAACAACCGCGCGACCTCCTCGGCGTCGTAGTCCAGCAGCCCATCGGCGGCCGGATCCGTCGACGCCAGCTCCATGCTGCCGTCGATCCGCACCGACGCCACGCGGAAGAATCCCCGCTTTCGCACGAAGACCCCCGCGCCCGGCTCGTAGGTCGGCGTGGCAGCACCGGCGGCGGTCGCAACGGGCTCCGCGGCTTCCGGCT
The DNA here is from genome assembly GCA_003694325.1 of Deltaproteobacteria bacterium. GTDB lineage: Bacteria > Myxococcota_A > UBA796 > UBA796 > UBA2385 > J125. The sequence goes on along the minus strand of RFKJ01000081.1, from coordinate 55 downwards.
CCGCGGTGGCTTCAGGCTCCGAAACGGCCTCCTCCGCGGCGGCTTCCGGCTCCGC
>RFKJ01000080.1 GCA_003694325.1 Deltaproteobacteria bacterium | reverse complement strand
GATTCCGACTGCGCCGGCGACGACGACTATGACGCCGACGCCGACGGCTACGTCCCCGAACAGTACGTCGGGCTGCCCACCGAGCAGGTGGACGGCAGCGGCAGCCTGCCCGGCGGCGACTGCAACGACGCCGACGCCGACGCCAACCCCGGAAAGGCCGACACCTGGTACGACGGGGTCGACACCGACTGCGCCGGTGACGACGACTACGACGCCGACGCCGACGGCTACGTCCCCGATGAATACGTCGGGTTGCCCACCGACAACGCCCCGGGCACCGGGTCGCTCCCCGGGGGCGACTGCGACGACGCCGCGTCCGACGTCCACCCCGGCGCCCCCGACACCTGGTACGACGGCATCGACACCGACTGCGCCGGCAACGACGACTTCGACCAGGACGGCGATGGCTGGGTCCGGGACACCGATGCCGGGCGGACGACCACCTACGTCGACGGGTCCGGCTCGCTGCCGGCCGGCGACTGCGACGACCTCGACGACGGCATCCACCCCGGGGCCACCGACACCTGGTACGACGGCATCGACAGCAACTGCGAGTCCGACGACGACTTCGACGCCGACCTCGACGGGTACGATCACCCCAGCGGCGGGGGCGATGACTGCGACGACTCCGACCCCACGTCGTGGCCCGGCAACACCGAGGTCGTCGGCGATGGGGTGGACCATGACTGCGACGGGCATCCCGACCGGTTCCTGCTCGGCGATCTGGACGCCCTGACCTGGTCCGACCCCCGCGACCTCCGGTTCGCCGAGAACAGCAGCACGGTGTTCCTGTCCCTCATCGCCCGCCAGTTCCAGTACGGCGCCACGGCCTACTACGAGTCCGGCGTCGCCGTCACCTGGGACAGCAGCGCCCCCCTGGCCGGCGAGTCGGGCATCGTGATCTGGCTGATGAACCTGGTCAGCCCCAGCTACACCCTCACCGACGGGCACGACATCATCGTCGACGACGACGAGCTGGTCGCCGCCCACGGCATCACCTACACCAGCACCGGCGAACGCTCCATCAGCCTGCGGGGCTACGGCCTGGCCACGGCGGCCCGCTACGGGGTGAACACCCCCAGCGCCGCCTATGCCCCCTTCGAGGACATCCAGCTCGAGGAGACCGCCGACGGCTACCTGCACACCTTCGCCTGCGAGGCCACCGACGGCGCCGGGCGGTACGTGCGGACCCTGCGCACCAACCTGGACCGCAGCTACGACGCCACCGAGCTGGTGCCCGACGTGTCGGCGTCGGTCTGCAACCTGCACTTCTTCGACAGCCCCCTCGGCACCCTGCTGACCGCCCAGCCCGACGGGCTGCACAGCCTGCAGTTCGACCCCAGCTCCGACACCCCGTTCGCCGACGCCATGGCCTGCACCGCGGCCGCCGGGGGCGGGGTCGGCGACACCGGCACCCCCGGCGACACCGGCACCCCCGGCGACACCGGCACCCCCGGCGATACCGGCACCCCCGGCGACACCGGCACCGCGCCCTGCCCCGACCCGTCGACCATCGACCCCACCATCCAGGCCAGCGACATCGAGCTGGTCCCGGATCGGGAGTGGCTGCTCATCGCCGACGTGGCCTCCGACCAGGTCGTGCTCTCCTTCCCCAGCGGGGTCGAGCTGGGGATCGACGTGACCGACCCCATGCAGGCCATGGCCACCATCGGCCCCGACAACACCATCTACATCGCCTACGTCGACGGCTCCGGCGTGCCGGGCCTGGCCTGGGGCACCGCGGCCCTCGGCTTCAACCAGGTCAGCTTCGACCCCGGGTTCACGGCGACCGAGGCCGCCGTCGAGGTGACCTCCTCCGGCGAGAACATCCTGTTCGCCGTCGCCGGCGTCGACGCCTTGTCCGTGGGGGTGGCGTCCCTGTACTGACCGGCTGACGGGCTGACCGGGCGACCGGCGGCACGCCCCGCAGACCTGCCGCTCATTCTCCGGCGGTGGGGACGGCGGCCGCCCCGCCCGACTCGTCCACCCGGATCCACCACCGCCGCCGGGTGGTGATCCCGTCGTCGTCGGTGGCTTCGATGACCAGGGCCCGCGTCCCGACCACCAGGTCGGGGGAGAGGTCCAGGGTGAGGGCGGGCCCGTCGGTCGACCGCCAGGCGATCTTGTCGCCGGCCCACCAGGCGACGGCGTGGTCGACCGCGTGGTCGTCGCGGGCCACGACGCGCAGCGCCAGCGGACCCGGCGGGGCGGAGAGGGGCGCGTCCCCGTCGACCCAGGGGGGGTCGAGGAGAACCGAGCTTCCGTCGAACCGGGCCGGCACCGTGGCGTCGAACAGCACGCCGTAGCGCTCGGCCGCCACCTGCAGGTCGATGGGCAGGGGCAACTTTGGTGGGGGCGGCGTCCCGTCGGCCCAGGCCAGCGACAGCGTCACCTCGGCGGAGTCACCGGCCGCGAGCTGGTCCACGATGCGCTCCCGCTCCCGCGGCTCCAACCGGGGATCGGCCGGGTGGTGGAACCGCAGGCGAAGCTCGGAGAGGGACCGGGTGCTGAGGTTGTCGACCCGCACCCGGGCCTGGAGGAGGGGCTCGCCCTCCGGCCCCGCGGCGACGGTCCCGGTCACCGACACGCCCACCAGCGGGTCGGGTTCGCCCTCGACCCCGAGCACCACCGGGTCCAGGCCGACCGGCGCCCGCCGATCGGCCACCAGGGTGACCGCCACGAGGTCCTCGCGGCTGGCGGAGACCATCGGCAGGGTGACATCGACGACGGCCCGCGCCTCCTCCCCGGGGGGCACGAAGCCCACCGGCACGGTCAGGTCACGCCACGGCAGGCCGGTGCCCGGCGCGGTCAGCCGCACGAGCACCCGGTGCAGCGGGCTGGACCCCCGGTTGTCCACCCGGACCTCCACCGGCACCCGCAGCCCCGCCCGCAGGGGTCGCAGGGCGCGAACCCCCACCTCCACGTCGGGGTCCGGGCAGGACCCCCGGCACAGGTCGTCGGGGCTCCAGTCCACGCCGCGGGCGGCGAGGGCTTCGCCCAGGCGCGCCTCCTCCTCGCTCCGGACCACCGGCACCAGCGCCCGGGCGGCCACGAGCAGGTCGACCCGCCGGGGCGACCGGGAAGCGGCGATGAGCCGCTCGGCGAGGTGCATCACCACGTCCCCGCGGTCGGCCGGTTCTCCGCCGGGACGCCAGCCGGGGCGCTCCTGCACCAGGCCGATGGCCCGCCCCTCGCTCACCTCCAGCGGCAGCCGGGCGCCCTCGGCATCCAGCACGACGTCGGCGGTGGCGATGTCGGGGGCCAGTCCCACCCCGTCGACCACCGGCGTGTCACCAGCGAGGCGGTACTCGGCGATGGTGAGCTTGAGCTTGACCTCGCCCCGGCCGGACGAAGCCGGGCGCAGCTCGAAGGGCTGCTGCACCGTCCCCTTGCCGTGGCTGTGCTCCCCGATGATCACCGCCCGCCCGAGCAGCGCCAGCGCGCCGGCGACGATCTCGGAGGCCGAGGCGCTCCGACGGTCCTGCAGGACCACCAGGGGCACCTCGGTCGCCAGGGACGGCACCGGGTCTCCCCCATCGCCGGGCCAGGCCCGCACCTCCCGCACCAGCCCGGTGACCGGCTCGAAGTCCCGGCCGCCGGTCCGCAGGATCACCCCCTCGTCGACGAACAGGTCCACGGTCCGCGCCGCCTGGAGCATCGAGCCGCCGGCGTTGCCGCGCAGGTCGAGGACGATGCCGGACACCGGCGCCCGCTCCTCGCCGCCGCCCGGGCCACCCGACAGGTCGGCGAGGGCCTGTTCCATCAGCCGGGCCGTCTGCTGGCTGAAGTGATCGATCCGGATCCAGCCGACGCCGGCGTCGGTGCGTCCCCAGGTGACGTTGGGGATGTCCACCTCCTCCCGGACGAGGGTCAGCGAGAAGGGCGCGTCGCGACCGGGACGTCGCAGCAGGAGGGTCACCGGGGTGCCCTCCTCCCCCCGGATCCGGTCGACGGCGTCGTCGAGATCCATGCCCAGGGTCGACACCCCGTCGATCCGCAGCAGGCGGTCCCCGGGCCGGAGCCCGCCGCGCCCCGCCGGCCCCTCGGCGAACACCTCCTCGACGACGATCCCCGCATCGTCGGTGGTGACCCGGCAACCGATGCCGACCAGCCGACCGCCGATCCGCTCGTTGAACCGGTCGAGCCGTTCCCCGGCCAGGACGACCGAGTGCCGGTCCAGGGCGCGACTCACCCCGCGGATCAGCTCCACGCCCAGGTCGACGTCCGGATCCAGGCCGGCGTCGGGGGCCGCCGCCCGGGCGGCGATGGCGTCCTCGAGCCGCGTGAGGGCACGGACCAGGGCGTCCAGGTCGGCGGCGCCCGGGCCCGCGCCGTCAGGCCGGACAGGCCCGCCCGGAGATGGCAGCGTCGCAGACGCGGGGGCGAACGACACCGAAGCGAAGCGGCCGGTGTCGCCGTGGGACAGCCACACCTCCACCCCCCCCTCCTCGCTGCGCGACTCCACGAGCAGCCAGGGCACGGCGTCCTCGGCGGCCTCGGCCGCCAGGCGGAAGGCAGCGAGCAGGTCGAGGTCGGCCAGCCGGAGGTAGGAGCGCTCCACCCGGCGCGACCAGGCCCGGTACAGGGCCTCGTCGCCGGCCTGGACCGCCGAGGACGGCCACCACATCGCCATCGCCACCCACGCCGCGACCAGGAGCAGGCGCAGCGACCGCAGCCCGCCGCCGTGCCGGCGCCGGCGCGCCGGGGGCGTGGCCGGACCCGCCAGGGGGGAGCACGACGGAGAGGGAGGCTGCATCGCGG
>RFKJ01000079.1 GCA_003694325.1 Deltaproteobacteria bacterium | reverse complement strand
GGATCGGGGAGCCGGTCGTGGGAGGCCAGCGCGGCGATGGCGTCGGCGGCGAGGACCAGGGCCGGGTCGCCGGAGGTGCGGGCGGCCTCGGCGGCGTCGAGGTCGGCGCCGGCGTCGATGAACGGCTGCAACAGCGCGCCGGCGTCCAGCTCCTCGACCTCGACGACGGCGGCGATGGCCTCCCGGCGGACGCCGACGTCGGGGTCGTCGAGCAGGGCCTGGACCCCCGCCCAGTTGGCCCCGGCGGCGGCCCGCGCCGCGGCGACCCGCACCGGGGGCTCGACGTCCCGGGCGGCGCGGTCGAGCACCTCGAAGCGCAGCGGGTCGGGGATGTCCAGGTTGGTGGCGGCCCGGACCAGCCGCGCCCGGACGACCGGGTCCCAGTCCTCGCCTGCGGCGCGGAGCAGCCGGTCCCGATCGGGCGGGCGAATGGAGGTCGCCCGGCTGCGGGCCAGCGCGAAGGCGGCGCCGCGCCGGGTGGGGCGGTCCAGGCGGTGCAGGCAGCGCAGGAGCGCCGAGATCACGGCCGGGTCGTCGGCGGTGCGGACGTCGCGCATGGCGAGCCGCCCCAGCGCCACGGCGGCAGCCGCCGGTACCGGCGAGGGCCGCAGCAGCTCGCCCTCCTCGTGGAGCGCCGCGAGCAGGGTCGGGACGACCTCGGCGTCTCCCTGCTTGCCCAGGGCTTCGGCGAGGCGGGCCCGGACCCGGGCGTCGGGTTCGTCGGGGAACCGTACCCGGGCGGGCGAGGCCCCTCCCGGGGTCTGCCCCAGGGCGAAGGCCGCCTCGATGCGGACCCGGGGGTCGGGGTCCTCCAGCAGCGGGCGAAGCCCGGCCAGGGCCGCCGGATCCCGCAGGCGACCCAGCGCCCGGGCCGCGCGGGCCCGGGTGTCGGCGTCGGGGTGTTCGACGAAGGGGGCCAGGGCCCGGGGAGGCAGGCGGTGCGCCTCGATCTGGAGGATGGCGGCGGCGTCGGCGGGCGCCACGGCGGCGTGGAGCGGCGCGACCGTCGCGGTCAGCAGCAGGACGGGCAGGGCGAACATGGCGGCATCCTAATGGGCGGCGTGGCTGGCATGATTGCTGCAAATAGTGGGAGGGTTCCCACTGGAGTGCCCATGACTGCTTCCCCCGAGGTCCGCGCCTTCTTCCACCCCGCCACCTGGACGGTCACCTACCTGGTGTGGGATCCGGACACCCGCGACGCGGTGATCATCGACCCGGTCCGGGACTTCGATCCCCGAGCGGTGTCGACCTCCTGGGACACCGCCGAGCGCATCGCCACCGTCATCGACTCGCTGGGCCTGACGCTGCACTGGACCCTGGAGACCCACGCCCACGCCGATCACCTGTCGGGGAGCCCCTTCTTCGCGGCGCGCTACGGGGCCGGCATCGCCATCGGCCAGGCCATCACCCGGGTCCAGGAGACCTTCAAGGGGATCTTCGGGCTCGGCGACGAGGTGCCGACCGACGGCAGCCAGTTCGATCGGCTGCTCGCCGACGACGAGGTGCTCGAGGCCGGATCCCTGCGGATCCACGTGATCGCCACCCCCGGCCACACCCCGGCCTGCGTCAGCTACCACGTGGGCGACGCCGTGTTCACCGGTGACGCCCTGTTCATGCCCGACTTCGGCACCGGCCGCTGCGACTTCCCCAACGGCAGCGCCGAGCAGCTGTACGACAGCGTCCAGAAGCTGTACGCCCTGCCCGACGACACCCGGGTCTTCGTCGGTCACGACTACGGGCCCGGCGGTCGGGAGATCGCCTGGGAGACCACCATCGGGGCCAGCAAGCGGGACAACAAGCAGCTCTCGGCGACCACCAGCCGCGAGGAGTTCGTGAAGTTCCGCACCGAGCGGGATCGGCAGCTCCAGCCGCCCAACCTCATCTTCCAGAGCGTCCAGGTCAACATCGATGCCGGCCGGCTGCCGCCGCCGGCCAGCAACGGGATCCGCTACCTCAAGCTGCCGATGGGGATCTTCGACTGAACCCGGCGCCGGCCGGGCGGTCCTCCGTAGCCGGACCGGCCGTTTCGGGGCATACCCTGGGCATGGATCGAGACGACCTCCTCGCCCGCCTCGCCCGGACCCGCAGCCGGGGCCAGGTCAAGGCCCTGGGTGCCGCCGCCGACGCCGACCCGGCGCTGCTCTCCGCCCTCCGGGCCCTGGCGGCGGAGCGGGGGGTGCCCGACGCCGACACCCTGCGCGGGAAGGTACTGGTGCGCCGGATCCTCGCCCGGTCGGAGGAAGCCCGTCGTCGGCGCAACCCGATCCATCGGGACGAGGCCTTCACCTGTCGGTGGTGCGGGGCCGCGGTGCCGCCGGGTGGACGGCGGGTGCGCGATCACTGCCCGTGGTGCCTGCGCAGCCTCCACGTCGATGTCGTCCCCGGGGACCGGGCGGCCGACTGCGGGGGGATCCTCCAGCCGGTGGAGCTGCTGCGGAGGGGCGACGAGGTGGTCATCGCCTACCGGTGCGACCGCTGCGGGCACCTCCACCGCTGCCGGGCCCATCCCGACGACGCGATCCCGCCGTCGCTGTCGATCTCGGAGCTGCCGGGGGAGGGGAGTCGCCGGGTGCACGGGCGATCCCGCACCCTGCCCCGGCGGGTGGTGGAGGCGATCCGCACCCGAGGCCTGTGGGCTCCGAGTGCGCGGGTCCTGGTGGCGGTCAGCGGCGGGCTGGACTCGACGGTGCTCCTGGAGGTGCTGTGGCGCACCCAGGCTGCGCATGGGGGGCGCCTGGAGGTCTGCGCGGTGGACCATGGCCTGCGTCCCGAATCGGCGCAGGAAGTTGCAGACGTCTTGAGACGTTGTGAGACAATGGGGTTGCCGGGGGTGGGGGTGCGAGTGGACGTCGCGCCGGGCCCGAACCTCGCGGCGCGAGCTCGAACGGCGCGCCGGGCGGCGCTCCTGGCCCGGGGGGCGGATCGCATCGCCACCGCCCACCACCTCGACGACCAGGCCGAGACCGTGCTCCAGCGGCTCATGGCCGGCAGCGGCGCGGCGG
>RFKJ01000078.1 GCA_003694325.1 Deltaproteobacteria bacterium | reverse complement strand
CTGGTGGACGCCGCCGAGCTGCTCCGCCTGCGGTGGGTGGCGGTGGCCGGGGAAATCCTCTCGGTGGCCCTGCTGCTGGCCACCCGCGCGGTCGGGGCCTGGTGGATCCTGGCGGTCGTGGTCGCCGCCAGCGCCGCGAGCAACCTCGCCCTGACCCTCAGCCGCAAGCAGGCCGGTCACGAGGAGCTGGCCAGCCTGCTGGCCCTGGACATCGTCGTGCTGACGGCGCTGCTGCTGATGACCGGCGGGGCGCTCAGCCCGTTCACCCCGCTCTACCTGGTGTTTCCGGTCCTCGCCTCGCTGTTCCTCACCCCGGCGATGTCCTGGGCGATCTACGCCTTCGTCCTGGTGTGCTACGGCAGCCTGGTCGTCCTGACCCTGCGCCTGGGCGCGGCCATGGTCCCCGACACCTCGTCCTTCATGCACAGCCACATGCTGGGGCTCTACGTCGCCGTGGGCCTCGCCTCCCCCTTCCTGGTTTCGACCATCCTCCGGACCCGTCGCGAACTGGCTCGCGCCGACCGGGAGCTGGCCAAGGCCCGGGAAGCCGAGGCCCAGCACTCGCGGCTGGCGGCGCTGGCGACCCTGGCGGCCGGCGCCGCCCATGAGCTGTCCAGTCCCCTCGGGACCATCGCCGTCGCCGCCCGGGAGCTGGCCCGCCGCGTGGAGACCGCCCGCCCCGAAGCCCGCAAGGACATCCGACTGATCCAGGCCGAGGTCGCCCGCTGCCGGCAGGTGCTCGACGAGCTGTCGGCCGACGTCGGCGCGGGCCGGGGCGAGGATCCCCGCCCCATCGAGGTCGGCGATCTCCTCGACATGTTCGTCCACGATCGGCCGCAGGTCGAGGTGCTGACACCCGAGGAGATCGACGATCAGGTCGTGGTGCTGCCGCCCCGCATGGTCAGCCAGGCCGTGCGGCGATTGATCGGCAATGCCCTCGACGCCGCCGACGGGGCCCCAGTCCGGCTCGACATCCGCCTGGAGCCGGGCCACGTCGAGTTCATCGTCTCGGACGAGGGGCCGGGGATCCCCCCGGAGATCCTCGCCCACGTCGGCGAGCCGTTCTTCTCCACCAAGCCGGCGGGACAGGGCCGGGGGCTCGGCCTGTGGTTCGTGCGGTCGGTCGCCGCCAACCTCGGGGGCAGCCTCACCCTCGATTCCGAGCCGGGCCGAGGCACCGTCGCCACCCTGCGCGTGCCGCTGCGAACCCCGCCGGAGGGTGATATGGAACACGCCCCGTCCTGACCGTCCCCACGGGACCCGCTTGCCCGGGAGCCGATCGTGCCCGACCGCCCCACCCTCCTCCTCGTCGACGACGACGAACGCCTGCGGGAACGCCTCGCCCTGGCCCTCTGGGACCGCGGTTACGAGGTACGCACCGCCAAGAACACCGAGCACGCGCTCCGGGTGGCGGAGAACTGGGAGCCCGAACGGGCGGTGGTCGACCTGCGCATGCCCGGCGCCAACGGCCTGGAGCTGATCAAGGAGCTGCGCCAGCGGATCCCCGAGATCGAGATCGTCGTCCTGACGGGCTATGGCAGCATCGCCACCGCCGTCGACGCGGTTCGGCTCGGGGCCATCGGCTACGTCAACAAGCCCGCCGACGCCGACATGGTGCTCGCCGCCTTCGACGCCGGTGAGAGCGAGCCCCTCACCGAGGTCACCGAGGACGGGTGGCGCACCCCGACCCTCGCCCGGGCCGAGTGGGAGCACATCCAGACGGTGCTCGCCGAGACCGGCGGCAACATCAGCGAAGCCGCCCGGCGCCTGGGTCTGCACCGCCGGACCCTGCAGCGCAAGCTCAAGAAGCGGCCGCCCAGCGAGTAGGGGCCCCGCGATCCGGCCGGTCGCCGCCCCCGGGGTGTTCGCCCCCGGGGCGGCACCGGGGGCGGCACGCCGCCTCACAGGGTGAACCGGACCCCGTCGATGAGCGCGGTCGGCAGGCGCATGCTCGAGGTCGAGCGGCGCTCGTAGGTGCTGGTGCTGGGCAGCAGGGCCAGGCTGTCGCCGAGGGCCTCCAGCCCACCGCCGAGCAGGTGGAAGATGCTCTCGTCGAACCGCATCACCTCGGTCGGAGCGACCGGCTCCCCATCCTCGACCCACAGGGTGGCGAACCGGGTCATCCCGGTGATCCGCCCGGCCGGCCGATCGGAGTAGTTCAGGTACCACAGGTTGCTGACGTAGAGGCCGGTGCCCAGCCGCTGGAGGGCCTCGCGGTCCTGCAGCGTCCCCGGCTCCATCACCAGAGCCTCGGGGGACTCGTGGTCGGCCGCGCCGTTGGTCTGCAGGCCGTACTCCTGCGCCGACCGCGGCGACACCATGCTGCCGACCAGGGTCCCGTGCTCGATGAGCCCGACCCGGGGCGGCTTGATGAAGCCCTTGTCCGAGAAGGGCGGGCCGAGCCCGTGGGCCGTGTCCTCGTACACCGTCACCCGAGGGGAGAGCCGATCCGAGCCGTCCCGCAGGCGGGTCAGGGGCGACATCCGGGTCCGCAGGCCACGCTCGGAGAACCCGCCCCAGCACAACAGCTCCATCACCTCGCCCAGGGCCGACGGGCTGAGCAGGCACCGATACCGTCCCGGCTCCAGCTTCTTCGGCGGGCGCTGGAGCAGGGCGAGCTGGCTGCGTGCGGCGTCCATGGCCTCGGCGACCTCGGCCGGATCCCACCCGGTGTTGGCGACCAGGGACTTGACGGCCTTGTCGCCCTGGTGGACCAGGCACCAGTCGAGCATCGTGCTGTGGCGCACGTCCCAGCACCGCTGGCCCCGGCTGCTCATGAACCCCGAGGCCACCGAGCCGGACACCAGGATCCCGACCAGGTCCTGTCCCTGGGCCAGGTCGACGACGTCGCGGGCGATGGTGAGGGCATCGGGCGGCGCCCCCGGCGCCTCGTGGTGGACGTGGACCGGGTCGGTGGCCCACAACAGGTGCGGGTCCGGCGGCGCGCTGGCGACGATGGGGCGCAGCATCTCCATGGCGTCGTCGATGCGTCGCCGGTCGGTGTCGAGCACCCCGGACAGGGACAGCTCGATGCTGGCGTGACGCTGCCCCTCGATGAGGCGAAGCTGCAGGTCGGCCTGGGCCACGCTGCCCGGCTGGCGGACCCTCCCCCGGTTGAACCGCACGAAGTCGCTGTCCTCGGCCTGCAGCGACAGGAGCAGGTCCTCGCCGGGTGCGAGACCCTCAAAGGCATGGGCGGCGAGCTGTTCCAGGTGTCGGGATTCGATCACGCGGCACCTCCGAACACGTCGACATCCGTGAACCGGCAGGCGGGGGCGGCGTGGCCCACGCGGATGACCTGGTTGGGCTCCCCCTTGCCGCAGTACGGCGTGCCGAGCACCTGGAAGGTCGAGCGGTCCCCGACCCCGGCGAGACTGCGCCAGAACGTGGCCGAGATCCCCCGGTAGTTGGGGTTGCGCACCACGGCACCGAGGCGTCCGTCCTCGATCAACCGGCCGTACTCGCAGCCGAACTGGAACTTGTTGCGACTATCGTCGATGGACCAGCTCGTGTTGGTCTCCATGTAGACGCCCCGCTCGATGGGCGCGATCAGCTCGTCGAAGCTGAGGTCGCCGGGTTCGAGGTTGAGGTTGGCCATCCGGTCGATGGGCGGCCGGTTCCACGAGCAGGCCCGGGTCGTCGCCACGCCGGACATGGCGGGGTGGGTCGCCCGGGCGCGGTGCTGGGACACCGTCCCCCCGAGGGGCCGGAGCAGCCGCCCGGCCTCGATGAGCAGGGTCCGCGTCGCCCGGGCGCCGTCATCGTCGAAGCCGTAGGAGGCGAACTCGCCGGGCACCGTGGGATCGAAGCTGACGTTGAGCAGCGGGCTGCCGTACCGGTAGCGGCCGAACATGTCAAGGGTGACGAAGCTGGTGCCCGCGTAGTTGCGCTCGTCGCCGAGGATCCGGTCCAGCTCCAGCGGGTGCCCGATGGACTCGTGGATCTGGAGCATCATCTGGTCGGGTGCCAGCACCAGGTCCATGCGACCGGTGGGGCACTGCGGCGCCGCCAGCAGTTCCAGGGCCTGCTCCCGCAACCGCGCGCCACAGCCGGTGAACCCGGTGGCCTGCAGCACCTCGAGCCCCCCCTGCCGGGCCAGGCCCCGCCCCCCGGTGGTCCGCTTCTGGGTGACCCCGTCGCGGTGGACGATGACCGAGGCGTCGGGCGCCAGCAGCTCCTGCCGCTGCCGGACCATGCCGCCATCTGCGGTGAAGTAAGCGCTCTCGGCGCGCACCCGCATCAGCGAGGCCACCCGCTCCACCACCCGGTCGTCCCCGCCCATCGCCGCCACCTCCTGCTGCAGCAGGGACAGCTTGTCGGCGAGCGGACACTCCTCCCACGGCTGCTCCACCGGGGTCACGTACTCGCCGCGGGCGCTCTCGAAGGGCACCGCCGAGAAGTCCACCACCGACACGGCCGCAGTCCGCGAGGCCCAGGCGGCCGCCCGCTCGGCGGCCCGCCGCAACCCGGCCGTCGTCAGGTCGCTGGTGGCGGCGTACCCCAGCCCGCCGCCCGAGACGACGGTGATCATCGCCCCCTGGTCCCGCCGGAGCTGGGTCGGCTCGGGGACGCCGTCGCGCACCGAGATCACCTCGGTCAGCTCGTCGACGAACCGCAGGGAGCAGAAATCGGCGGGCGGGGCCACGTCGCGGAAGCGGGCCGCGAGCTGCTCGGCAGTGGAGAGGGGACCGGCCATGGTGACTCCGGGGAGATGATCGGGGAGGAGGCGGGTGGTCACCGGGATGCCGAGGTGGGGACCGGCGCACCGCCCACACCGGTGCCGCCGGATCGGTGGGTCAGTACAGCAGGCAGGCCTCGCGCCGCTCCTCGAACTCCCGCCGCTGCGCCGTCCAGGCGGCGATCAGCTCGCGGGGGCTGACCTTCGCCTCCAGGGCGAGGCGCAGCTCGCTGCTTCCGCCGAGGAGATCGATGGCGATGGGGTTGGCGACGAACTCGTAGGGTTCGGTCCGCCAGGCGAAGTGTTCCCGGTCGGGGTCGAGCCGCAGGAACGCCTCCAGCACGACCAGCCCGAGGAGCACGCTGTCGATGGCCACCCGTTCGGTGATCATCACCTCGGCGCCATGGCAGAGGGTGCCGGCGTGCTTCTGGAACCGCGGTTCGAAGGTGGCGGCGCGAAACCCCACGCCCTCCAGCCCCGCGTCCTCGGCACCCAGCCGCAGCAGGCGCAACAGCCGGCGCCGATCGACCCAGGGGGCGCCGAACAGGTGGAAGGGCCGCGTCGTGCCCCGCCCCTCGCTGACGTCGGTCCCCTCCAGCAGGCACATGCCCGGGTAGATGGCGGCGGTATCCAGGGTGGGCATGTTCGGCGACGGCAGCACCCAGGGGAGGTCGGTCTCGTCCAGCCACTGGTCCCGGCGCCAGCCGGTGCAGGGCACGACCTCGACCCGTGTGTCGGCCATGCCGCAGAAGCGCTGGAAGAAGCGGGCCAGCTCCCCCATGGTCATCCCGTGGCGGATGGCCAGCGGGAAGGCCGAGACGAAGCTCTCGTACCCCGGCTGCACCACGTTGCCCTCGACGGTGACCCCGTCGATGGGGTTCGGCCGGTCCAGCACGATGATGGTGCAGCCGGTGCCGGCCGCGGCCTGCATCAGGTAGCCCAGCGTCGCCTGGTAGGTGTAGTAGCGGGCGCCGATGTCCTGGATGTCGAACAGCACCACGTCGAGGTCGGCGAGGGTCTCGGGTGCCGGGTGCAGGCTGGCCTCGGTGTCGCCGTAGAGGGACACGACCTCGATGCCCTGCCGGGATTCGTCCTGGACCCCGACCATGTCCTGAGCGGTCGCATCCACGCCGTGTTCCGGACCGAACAGTCGCCGGATGCGGACCCCCGCCGCCGCCAGCAGGTCGAGGGCGTGGTCGAAGCGCCGGTCGATGGCGGTGTGGTTGCAGCACAGCCCGACCCGACGGTTGCGGAGCCGGTCCAGCATCGCGGCGTCGGCGAGCAGGTTCTCGAGGCCACCAGGCATGCGGGTCTCGATGGGAGGAGGGGCGTCGATGGGAGGAGGAGCGGAGGCGGGGTCGAGTCCCGCCTTCCCCGGTATCGCGGTCCGGGCCGCGCCACGAGCGGCCCACGCTGGCGGGACCGCACCCCGGCCGGAACGGTTAGCCTGCCATCGCTCCCCTGCCCTTCCCGCCTCGTGCCCGGCCTGTTCCGTTCCCCGCGTTCGCCGCACAGCGATTCCCGAACAGCGTTCCCCGAACAGCGTTCTGCGCACAGCGATTCCCGAACAGCGTTCCCCGAACAGCGTTCTCCAGCCAGCATTCCGCGGACCACCGCCCCGAGGCCGACATGTCCGACACCCCCGACGTCACCCACATCGATGTCACCACCTCCGACGGCAAGAGCATCGTCGCCGCCGTCCGCACCTCCCCCGAGACGGTCATCGAGGACTACGCCCGGCTCCTCGACATCGCCCGGGTCAGCGAGGCGCTGCGCCCCGACACCACGACGATCCTCAAGAACAACATCTCGTGGCACATGCTCTACCCCAGCGCCAACACCACCCCCTGGCAGATCGAAGGGGTGACCCGGAAGCTGCGGGACGAAGGGTTCGACGACCTCGTCGTCGTCGAGAACCGCACGGTGGTCACCCAGGCCCGGAAGGGCGAGCGCCTCAACAACTTCACGCCCGTCCACGAAAAGTACCGCCTGCCCGTCCGCTACAACTTCAACCCCGCCGACATGCGCTGGGTCACCTATGAACCCAAGAGCGGCCCCTTCCTGGTCCTCGACAAGGTGTTTCCCAAGGGCGTGCGGATCCCCGACTACTTCTTCGGCAAGAACGTCGTCCACCTGCCGACGGTGAAGACCCACATCTACACCGACTACACCTGCGCGCTCAAGAACGCCTTCGGCGGGCTCCTCGACAAGACCCGGCACTACACCCACTCGGTGATCCACGAGACCCTGGTCGACCTGCTGCGGGTGCAGAAGGAGATCCAGGCCGGGACCTTCGCGGTCGCCGACGCCACCACCGCCGGCAGCGGGCCCGGTCCCCGGACCATGACCCCGGTCGTCAAGAACCTGCTGCTGGCCAGCAACGACCAGGTCGCCATCGACGCCGTCGCGGCCAAGCTCATCGGCTTCGACCCCATGGACGTCAAGTGCATCCGGCTGGCCCACGAGGCCGGGCTGGGCAAGGGCCGCCTCGACGAGATCGAGGTGCTCGGCGACCTCGACACCGCCGAGGTCAAGAACACCAACTGGGACTTCGTCGTCGGGGACAACGCCGCCAGCAAGGTGGGCGACTTCTTCTGGTTCGGTCCGATGAAGCCGCTGGCGAAGCTGATGTTCCAGACGCCGATGGTCAACGCCTTCATCATGGGCAGCTTCGTCTACCACGACTACATCTGGTACCCCCTGCAGGGACGCAAGGTGGTGGATCGCTGGCTGCACGACACCGAGTGGGGCAAGCTCTTCCTCCGCTACGGCGACCCCTTCGAGAAGAAGGCCCGGGGCCTGGCCCGGCTGCGGCCCCGGCGGGCCTGACCGGGTGGAACGCCCGCGGCCTCGGGCCTCCGCGCCGCGCGGGTGCGCCGCAGGCGCAAGGGGGGCGCGAGACCCCCTCGAAAGACGCCGATAGTACCGGAGGCCCCAGGTTCCGGTGGACGGCCACATCCGGTGCTCGAAGTACCCGGTAGGAACTTGGGGCCGCAGGTACTATGCCGGCCGCTGGTAGCGCCGGTGCAGCTTGGACGCCACGCGCCGGCCCACCGGCCCGGACCCGGCGGCCGGGCGGCCGTCCAGTTCCACGACCGGGCACAGCAGCTTCAGCGACGAGCTGAGGTACAGCTCGTCGAAGGGGCCGGCGGCGGGCAGGGGATCGAGCCGGATCGGCACCCCAAGCTCCTCGGCGGTCTGCAGCAGCATGTGGCGGGTAATGCCCGGCAGGATCCGCCCGTCGTCGGGGGGGGTCCACAGGGCGCCGTCCACCACCGCGAAGATGTTGCTCCAGGTCCCCTCCAGCAGCATCCCCGCGCCGTCCACCCAGAACACCTCGTCGGTGCCGGCGTCGGCCACCGCGGCCACCGACACCGCCCGGCTGCCGTGCTTGACCCGACCGGACAACCAGGGGTGGGCCGGGGCCGGGCGGGTGGCGACCCGAACCCGGTCGGGCGCGGGAGGCAGGTCCCGGGCGTGGACGATGCGGGTGCCACCAGCGGTCAGGGTGACGCGCACCACCGCCTCGCCGTCGATCTCGGCCGCCGCGGCTTCGACCTCGGCCACGAGCACCTCGGCCGGGGGCATGGGGATACGCAGCGCCGCCGCGCTGTCGGCGAGGCGCTGCAGGTGCAGCGGCAGGTGATGCAGGCGGCGTCCGTGGGTCCGCAGGGTCTCGAACACGTTGACGCCCCGAGCCAGGCCCGGATCATCGACGTCGATGCAGGCTCGGGCGTCGTCGCGACGCCTTCCGTCCTGGATCACGACACGCATCCGTCACTCCGTGACAAAACGTTGACAGGCTGGCGCCACGTCCGGCTGCGGGCGGCCCTCCGCCGTGGCATGATTGCCGCGGCACTGGCGAAGGGGGCGCACTCCCCCGACGAGCCCGACCTCCGCAGCGACGACCTGCGCGGAGCGGCCGGGCTCCCCTCCGATTCCAATCCGCCCGTTCCATCCGTCGTTGGAGTGCCTCGTGACACGCCTCTCTCCCGTCGTCCTGCTCGCTCTCGCCGCCTGCACCACCGGGGGTGAGGACGGTGCCCCCGTCCTCGCCGACACCGAAGACTACCTCGACCGCGAGGTTCTGGTGAGCATCGACGACGATGCCGATGGCGTCGCCCGCGCCCGGATCGAGGAGCGCTTCGACCTGAGCACCATCGACGACATCGAGCCCATCGGGGTCGCCCACCTGCTGATCCACGGCGACGAGCAGGTCCACGAGATGGCCGACCTGCTGGAGTCGGAGCCGGAGGTCCGGTTCGCCGAGCCCAACTACATCATGCACGCCACCAGCACCACGAGCCCCAACGACCCCTACATCGGCTACCAGTGGAACCTCGACCAGATCAACGTGCGGACCGCCTGGAGCTACGGCACCGGCAGCGGCGCCGTGGTGGCGGTGCTGGACACCGGCGTGGCCAAGGGCGGGCCGGACGGCGTGGCCAACCTGCTGCCCGGCTATGACTTCTACAACGGCGACAGCGACCCGACGGACGGCAACGGGCACGGCACCTTCTGCGCGGGCACCATCGCCCAGAACACCGACAACGGGACCGGGGTCGCCGGGGTGGCGCCGGGGGTGAGCATCCTGCCGGTCAAGGTGCTCGGCGACAATGGCGCGGGCGACATCAGCTCCATCGCCAACGGCATCGTCTGGGCGGCCGACCAGGGCGCCAACGTGATCAGCATGAGCCTCGGCGGCGGTGCAGCGACCAGCACCATGCGGTCGGCCGTGGACTATGCCTACGGCAAGGGGGTCACCATCGTCGCCGCCTCGGGCAACGAGTACGCCCGCTCGGTCAGCTACCCCGCGGCCTACCCCAACGTCATCGCCGTGGGTGCCAGCCGATACGACGGCGCCCGCGCCGCCTACAGCAACACCGGCAGCGGGCTCGATCTCCTCGCCCCCGGGGGAGACACCTCGGTGGACCAGAACGGCGACGGCTACGCCGACGGCGTGCTGCAGGAGACGGTGGAGCGCGGGCAGTGGCGGTACACCTTCTGGGAGGGGACCAGCATGGCGACCCCCCACGTCGCGGCCGCCGCGGCGCTGGTCTACGCCCAGGGGGTCCACGACCCGGCGGAGATCCGCTCCATCCTCGACAGCACCGCCCGGGACGTGGGCGCCACCGGCTACGACACCGAGACCGGCTACGGCATCCTCGACGTCGGCGCCGCGGTG
>RFKJ01000077.1 GCA_003694325.1 Deltaproteobacteria bacterium | reverse complement strand
GCGGCAACATGGGCAACAGCGGCAGCGTCTCCTTCATGTTCAAGCACATGGGCGTGTTCCGCCTCAAGCCGGACGGCATCGACCAGGAGGAGCTCGAACTGGAGATGATCGACTACGGCCTCGAGGAGATGGGCGAGAGCGAGGACGACGACGGAAACCCCATCCTGGTGCTCCGCTGTGCCTTCCAGGATTTCGGCGAGCTGCAGCGGGGGTTGGAGGAGCGCGGGATCGAGCCGATCTCCACGGGCTCCGAGTACATCCCGACCACCACGGTCACCCTGGACGAAGAGCAGGCGACGGCGGTGCTGGACCTGGTCGATCGCCTGGAGGGGGACGACGACGTCCAGCACGTCTTCCACAACCTCGCCTGAGTGGGGGAACTCGGGGGGGCTTCGCTCGACAAGGATATGGTGGCGGCGGGTTGCGCAGAACCGGCCCGGAACGAGGAGGTGCCCCGGTGTTGCTCCGCGAACGTGAGGATCCCGCGCCGATGGGGATGCCGTGACGCCCGGGAGCCGGGATCCGCTCGCCGGTGAGCGTCGCGTCATCGTCATGAGCGACATCGAGATCGGCGCCGGCGGGCCCACCGACGACTTCCCCCACGACGACTGGTTCGCGGCCCTGCTCGAAGAGCGCGTCTGCCTCGACGACCGGCCGGTCGACCTGGTGTTCGACGGCGACACCATCGACTTCCTCAAGACCAGCGTCGACGGGGCCTGGCCCCGCTACATCGACGCCACCATCGCGCAGGCCAAGCTCGACCGGATCGAGGCCGCCCACCCCCTGTTCTTCGAGGCCGTGCGCGAGCTGCTGGCCAGCGGGCGTTGCCAGCGGGTGATCTTCGTGGAGGGAAACCACGACTACGAGCTGGTCTTTCCCGAGATCCGGCAGCGGATCCGCCGCCTGCTCGGCCAGGGTGAGCGGGTGATCTTCCCAGGGACATCCTGGCGCATGGGTGACCTGCACGTCGAGCATGGTCACCAGACCGACGTCCTGTTCTCCACCGAACCGGACCACCGGTTCGTCGAGCTGGACGGCCGGAAGGTGCTCGCCCTGCCCTGGGGGGCGGTGGCGGTGATCGACGTGACCCTGCCGCTCGACCCCATCTTCTACCCCTTCGACCGCCTGCGGCCCCGCAACCGGGTGCTGGAGCTGATGCCCGAAGCCAAGGAGCTGCTCCTCAGCACCTTCTGGCGGTACTGGACCCGGGACTACCTCCCCCGGGCCTGGCGACGGACCGATCCGTTGACCCGGCTGAGCTGGCCGATGCTCAAGGAGATCGCCTACCGCTTCGGGACGGCGGCGACGGGGGTGTCGTCGGGGGCCCACTGGCAGGAGGTCATCAAGGAGAGCGAGGACGTCCGGCTGGTGATCCTCGGCCACGAGCACCGCACCGAGTGGTGGACCTGGGGCGATCGGAAGCTGCTCCGCAACGGCTGCATCCGCGACGAGTACCACATCGACCGCGCCGGAAACATCGGCCTGCGGCTGCCCAAGGTGTGGTCGGAGGCTCGGCTGCGCGACGGCCGGGTGGTGGAGAGCGGGCTGGTGGAGCGGGAGGCCCCCCAGGATCGACGGGAGTCGATGCCGGAACGGGTCCAGGACCTGCTCCCGGCGGTGCGCGAGCTGTTGGCCCGGCAGCCGGAGACCCAGGAGGAGCGCCAGCAGCGGCAGGCCCACGAGGCCGCCGTGGCGACGTCGGAGGGGTCCGGCGCGGACCGGAGTGCCGCCCGCTCGTTGCAACAGGCGCTGCGGGAGGCGCTGGCGGCCCGGAGTCGACGGGGGTCGGGTGACGGCGGCTGATCGACGCCGGGGGCGCGCCGTCGCCGGAGGCGCGGGGCGCGGCGGCGGGGTGGGGCACATCACCCAGGCAGGTGTGCGAGGGCGCCCACCCTGCCGGGGTCCGGGTGCGACGGCATGTCCCGGGGGTGCGGGTACGTCGCTTGCATAGTGGACCGTGTCCACCGCGTGAGCGCATGTCCCCGACGATCCTCCTCTCCCTGACGGCAGTGGCGACGCTTGGCGCGCTCAGCCTGGTCCTGGCGGCGTTGCTCGTCGGGGCGAACCGTCGACTGCAGGTCTACGAGGATCCGCGCATCGACGTGGTCGACGACCTGCTTCCCGGCGCCAACTGCGGGGCCTGCGGGTTCCCGGGGTGTCGCAGCTTCGCCGAGGCGGTGGTGAAGGGCGAGGCGCAGCCCGCGGGCTGCACCGTGGGCACGGACGCCGCGCGGGCGGCCATCGCCGAGTTCCTGGGGGTGGAGGTGGGAGCCCAGGTCCGGCGGGTGGCCCGCCTGGCCTGCGCCGGTGGCCGCAACGTGGCCCGGATGAAGGCGCGCGGCGTGGGGCTCGACAGTTGCGCCGCGGCGGCCCTGGTGGGAGGCGGCGGCAAGGCCTGCGCCTGGGGGTGCCTGGGCCTGGGCGACTGCGACGTGGCCTGTGACTTCGACGCCATCTCCATGAACGTCCACGGCCTGCCGGTCGTGGACGAGGACCTGTGTACCGGCTGCGGGGACTGCGTGGTCGCCTGTCCTAAGGACCTGTTCTCGCTGCAGCGCATCGACCGGCGGCTGTGGGTCGCCTGCGCCTCCCGGGAGGCGGGCGACGAGGTCCTCGAAGACTGCGAGGTCGCCTGCACCGCCTGCGGCCGCTGCGCCGCCGATGCGCCCGACCTCATCACGATGCAGGACAACCTGCCGGTCATCGACATGTCCCGGGAGCCGTCCCGGGTTCCCATCGAGCGCTGTCCGACCGGCGCCATCGTGTGGCTCGACCCCGACCGTGGACTGGTGAAGGGGTCGGCCGCCCACCGAGTCATTCGCAGGGGGCCGCTGCCCCTGTCACCCACTTGAGGGAGGCTCCCATGGGAGTCCGCGACCTGATCGACCGCGCAAAGAGCCACATCCCCGCCGCGCTCGCTGGCGACGCCCGACCCGAGGAGGAGCCGGTCCGGTTCCCCGGCCGGCGAGCGGCGCTGGACGGCAACACCGCGGTGATCATGTGCGAGCGGGAGTCGAGCGACGCTGCGGGCGCCTACCCGATCACCCCCTCGACCCAGATGGGCGAGTACTGGGCGGAGAACACCGCGAAGGGTCACATCAACATCAGCGATCGGCCGTTGATCTTCATCGAGCCGGAGGGCGAGCACGCCGCGGCGGCGGTCACCGCCGGGCTGTCCATGACCGGCCTGCGGGCGACGAACTTCAGCTCGGGTCAGGGCATCGCCTACATGCACGAGTCGCTGTACGCCGCCGTCGGCAAGCGGCTGACCTACGTGCTCAACATGGGTTCGCGGGCCATGACCAAGGCCAACCTCAACGTGCACGCCGGCCACGATGACTACCACTGCATCGACGACACGGGCTTCTTCCAGCTCTTCGCCAAGAACGCCCAGGCGGCGGCCGACCTCAACATCATCAGTCACCGCATCGCCGAGCTGTCGCTGACCCCGGGCACCATCGCCCAGGACGGCTTCCTGACGACGCACCTGATCGAGTCGATGATGGTGCCCGAGCGGGAGCTGATCGCCGAGTACCTCGGGCGCCCGGACGACATCATCGAGTGCCCCACCCCCGCCCAGAAGATCATCTACGGCGAGACCCGGCGGCGGATCCCGGTGCTGTGGGACGTCGACAACCCGGTCATGGCCGGCCTGGTGCAGAACCAGGACGCCTACATGCAGTCGGTGGCCGCCCAGCGCCCCTTCTTCTTCGATCACATCCAGGAGCTCGCGGACCGGGCGTTCGACGAGTTCGCCGCCCTCACCGGCCGTCGCTACCAGCGGGTCATGACCTGGCGGGCCGACGACGCCGACTACCTCATCGTCGGCCAGGGCAGCCTCATCCCGTCGGCCGAGGCGGTGGCCGACTACCTGCGGGACACCCGCGGCCTGAAGGTCGGCGTGGTCGACCTCGTCATGTTCCGCCCCTTCCCGGCCGACCTGCTGGCCCGCATCCTCAAGGGCCGCAAGGGCGTCGTGGTGCTGGAGCGCCTGGACCAGCCGCTTGCCGTGGACCTGCCCATCGCCCGCGAGATCCGGGCCACCCTGTCCCGCTGCCTGGAGAACGGCCGGGATCCCCAGCACCCGGCGTTCCCCGGGCTGCCGGCGTATGACCGGTTGACGGACGCGCCGCCGATCTACTCGGGCAGCTTCGGGATGGGGTCCCGCGACCTGCAGCCCGAGGGCATCATCGGGGCGGTCGAGAACATGCTCCCCGACGGCCCGCGCAAGCGGTTCTTCTACCTCTCCATCGACTTCCTCCGCGACCGGCCGATCACCCCCAAGCAGCGTCTGTACCAGGAGCAGATCGAGGCGGCCTACCCCCACGTCAAGGACCTCGTCGTCAAGGGTTCGGAGAACCCCAACCTGATGCCGCCGGGCTCGATCACGGTGCGCTTCCACAGCGTTGGCGGGTGGGGCGCCATCACCACCGGCAAGAACCTGGCCATGACCCTGTTCGACCTGCTCGGCTACCACGTCAAGGCCAACCCCAAGTACGGGTCGGAGAAGAAGGGTCAGCCCACCACCTACTACCTGTCGGCCGCCCCCGAACCGATCCGGGTGAACTGCGAGTACCACTACGTCGACGTGGTGTTGTCGCCGGACCCCAACGTCTTCCAGCACACCAACGCCGTGGCCGGCCTCAAGAAGGGCGGCGTGTTCATCATCCAGGCCGACCGGGATGCCAGTGACGCCGAGGTCTGGCAGGGGATCCCGGCGATCTTCCGGGCGTTGATCAAGCGCAAGGAGATCCAGGTCTACGCCATCGACGGATTCCAGATCGCCCGCGAGGAGGCGTCGGACCCCGAGCTGCAGCTCCGCATGCAGGGGATCGCGTTCCAGGGGGCGTTCTTCCGGGCCTCCCCCGTCAAGGAGCAGGCCGGACTGACCGAGCAGCAGCTCCTGGACGCCATCCGTGCCCAGCTCCAGCACAAGTTCGGCCACAAGGGCGCGCGGGTGGTCGAGGACAACCTGCGCATCGTCAAGCGGGGCTACGACGAGGTGCGCCGCATCCCGCACGGCGCCGATGACGTCGAGGTCCAGGACGACAAGCCGCGCATCGCCGAGCCCTCGATGCCGGTGATGGTCAAGCGGCAGCCCCGGAGCAAGGCCCCGGCCACCGACATCCACCGGTTCTGGGAACAGACCGGGAACTTCTACGCCCGCGGCATGGGCAACGACAACCTCGCCGACCCCTTCATCGGCCTGGGGGTGATGCCGGCGTTGTCGGCCACCTTCCGGGACATGACGTCCATCCGCTTCCACCACCCGGAGTGGATCCCCGAGAACTGCACCGCCTGCGGCAACTGCTACACGGTGTGTCCCGACACGGCGATCCCGGGGCTGGTCAACGAGATCGGCCAGGTCTTCGACACCGTCGTCGAGCGCCTGCGGAAGGCCGGCCAGCCGCTCCAGCACCTGCCGCGGGCCATCCGCCAGGCGGAACGGCACGTCAAGGGCATCTTCGCCGAGGCGAAGCTCGACGACAGCGTCGCCGGCATGATCGAAGAGGCCTTCGCCAAGGTGTTGCGCGAGGCGCCGGCCGATACCCGGGACGCCCTCAGCGCCGAGCTGGACGCCTTCCGCGAGGAGATGGCCGGCTTCAAGCTGGCCTTGACCCGGCCCTACTACACCCTGCCCGAGAAGGACCAGCCCGGTTCCGGCGGGGTCCTGTCGATCACGGTCAACCCCTACACCTGCAAGGGGTGCATGGAGTGCGTGGAGGTCTGTGACGACGACGCACTCATCCAGGTGCCCCAGACCGACGAGAGCGTGGCCCGCCTGCGCAAGCACTGGGACCTGTGGCTGGACCTGCCCAGCACGCCCAAGCGCTACCTGCGGATCGACGACATCGAGGAGGGGATCGGCGCGCTGCAGACCCTGTTGCTGGAGAAGAGCAACTACCTCGCGGTCAACAGTGGCGACGGGGCGTGCCTGGGGTGCTCGGAGAAGACGGCGATCCACCTGTTCGTGGCGACGGTGGAGGCGCTGATGCAGCCCCGGGTGGAGCGGCACCTCGCCTACCTCACCGACCTCATCGAGCGGCTGGAGCGCCACATCCAGCTCAAGCTGATGGAGGGGATCAACGTCGCGGACCCGGCCACCATCAGCAAGGTGGTGGGCGAAATCGGCGGCGGTGACCTGACGCTGGCGGGCATCGCCCAGCGCGTGGAACAGCTCAGCGGCGGCAACCCCATCGACCAGGAGTGGCTCAAGCGGGTGTCGGGGCTGGTGGCGACCCTCAAGGGCTTGAAGTGGAAGTACCTGGAGGGCACGACCGGACGGGGCCGGTCGACCATGGGCATGCTCAACTCGACCGGCTGCTCGTCGGTGTGGGGAAGCACCTGGCCGTTCAACCCCTACCCCTTCCCCTGGGCCAACCATCTCTTCCAGGATTCGCCGTCCATGGCGATGGGCGTGTTCGAGGGGCACATGGCCAAGATGGCCGAGGGCTTCAAGGCGATCCGCCTCGCCGAGCTGGAGCTGTCCGGCGAGTACCAGCCCCACAAGCACGACGCCGAGCTGACCTACCTGGACTGGACCGGGTTCACCGACGAGGAGTGGGAGCTGTGTCCGCCGGTGGTCGCCGTCGGCGGCGATGGTGCCATGTACGACATCGGCTTCCAGAACCTGTCGCGCCTGATGATGTCGGGCAAGCCCGTCAAGGTCGTGGTGCTGGACACCCAGGTCTACAGCAACACCGGCGGCCAGGCCTGCACCTCGGGCTTCGTCGGGCAGGTCTCGGACATGGCCCAGTTCGGCAAGGTCCACAAGGGCAAGGAGGAGATCCGGAAGGAGATCGGGCTCATCGGCATGGCCCATCGCACGACCTTCGTCATGCAGGCGGCGATCAGCTCGCCCAACCACATGATCGAAGGGTTCATCCGCGGCCTGAAGGCTCGTCGTCCGGCGCTGTTCAACATCTACACCTCCTGCCAGCCCGAGCACGGCATCGGCGACGACATGGGCAGCCACCAGGCCCGGCTGGCGGTCGAGTCGCGGGCCTACCCCCTGTTCCGGTACGACCCCGACGCCGGCCAGACCCCGGCCGAGTGCTTCGACCTCGACGGCAACCCGGCCCTCGACAAGCCGTGGCCGACCTACCAGCTCCACTACAAGGAGGGCGAGCGGGACAAGGTCATGGAGCTTCCGCTGACCTTCGCCGACTTCGCCATGACCGAGGCGCGGTTCCGCAAGCACTTCCGGGTCGCTCCGCCCGACACCTGGAACGACAACATGGTGCCGCTGGCCGAGTTCCTGGAGCTGGATCCCGACGAGCGGGAGGGCTTGTTCCCCTACGTGTGGACCGTCGACAAGAAGCAGCACCTGTCGCGGCTGCTGGTGTCGGAGCCGATGGTGAAGTCCTGCGAGGAACGCCAGGCCTTCTGGGTGATGCTCCGGGCCCTCGCGGGCGTCGACAAGCCGGCCCTCAGCCGCGAGCAGATCGAGGCCGAGGTCCGCAACGACATGGTCGGGCGGCTGGCCAACGGCCTGATGCAGCTCGTCATGGGGGACGCGACCGGGGCCGCGACCGCCCTGACCTCCGTCCCGGCGGCTCCGGCGGCCGGCGGCTCGGGCGGGTCCTCGGCGTCGGCCTCCACCGGCGACGGCTACCTCGCCCCGTGGATCGACACCGCCGAGTGCACCTCCTGCGACGAGTGCATCAAGATCAACCCCGACATCTTCGCCTACAACGAGGACAAGAAGGCCTACATCAAGGACCCGAACGGCGGTCCCTACGCCGACCTGGTCAAGGCGGCCGAGCGTTGCACGGCGGGGGTGATCCATCCGGGCCTGCCCGCCGACCGGTCCGCCAAGGGCATCGACAAGCTCATCAAGCGCGCCGAAAAGTACAACTGAGGGCCGACAGGATGGGGCACCGCGGCCAGCGCAGCTTCCGTCACGGGATCCACCCGCCGGAGCACAAGGACGAGACGAAGGGACTGGCCATCCGCCAGTTCCCCTTCGCCCCCGTCCTCGTGGTGCCCTTGTCCCAGCACATCGGCAAGCCGGCCGTCCCGGTGGTGCGGGAGGGGCAGGAGGTGGTGCGCGGGCAGCGCATCGCCAGGGCCGACGGCTTCATGTCGGTGTCGATGCATGCCCCGGCCAGCGGGCGGGTCCGGCGCATCGGGCTGGTGCCGGGGGCTCGGGGCCAGATGGTGCCGGGGATCTACATCGAGCCCTTCCCGGGCTCCACCCAGGAGGTCATGGAAGGCCGGCCATGCCGGGTCGACGAGGCGGAGCCGGCGGAGATCCTGGCGGCGATCCAGGACGCCGGGATCGTCGGGTTGGGCGGCGCGGCCTTCCCCACCCACGTCAAGCTCAGCGTGCCCGAGGGCAAGCGCATCGACACCGTCGTGATCAACGGGGTGGAGTGCGAGCCCTGGCTGACGACGGACCACCGCGTCATGCTGGAACAGCACGACGACATCTTCATGGGGCTGCGCTACCTGCTGCGCCTGACCGGCGCGGAGCGGGCCATCATCGGGGTGGAGGCCAACAAGCTCGACGCCGTGGAGCACCTCCGCGCCCGCCTGCCCGGTGACCTGCCGGTCAGTGTCGAGGTCCTGGCGGTGAAGTATCCCCAGGGCGCCGAGAAGATGCTGATCACCGCGCTGCTTGGGCGCGAGGTGCCGTCGGGGGGGCTGCCGCTCGACGTCGGGGTGGTGGTCATCAACGTCGCGACCACCGCCGAGATCGGCCGGTTGCTGCCCCACGGGGCCGGGATCCAGGAGCGGGTGATCACCATCACCGGACCGGCCATCCGGGACCGGGGCAACTACCGGATCCCCATCGGCACGCCGCTGCGCTTCCTGCTGGACACGGTGGGCCTGCGACCCGACGTCAGCCGGGTGTTCCTGGGTGGGCCGATGATGGGGACGGCGGTCGCCAGCCTCGACGTGCCGATCACCAAGGGAACCTCGGGGGTCACGGCGTTCACCGTGGCGGAGACCGGGCCGATCACCTCGGCCCCGGAGTACCCCTGCATCCGCTGCGGCTACTGCCTCGACGCCTGCCCGCTGTTCCTCAACCCCGCCGAGCTGGGCCTGCTGGCCCGGAACGGCGCCTACGAGCGCATGGCCGAGGAACGTCACCTGATGGATTGCTTCGAGTGCGGGTCCTGCACCTACGTGTGTCCGGCCCACATCCCGTTGGTCCAGCGGTTCCGGGTCGCCAAGCTGGCCGTTCGGCGAATCGCCGCCGACCGCAAGGCGCGGGGAGGGGAGGCATGAGCGGCGTCACTCCGGGAACCGATCCATCGCGGGCCGACTCGCGGATGGAGGCGGCCGTGGTGTTGGAGATCGGCAGCTCGCCCCACATCCACGCGGGCAACCGGGTGGACCGCATCATGTTCCACGTGGTGCTGGCCCTGCTGCCGACGACCGCCTTCGCGGTCTATGCCTTCGGGCTGGCCGGCCTGCTCAACCTGGTCGTCGCCGTCGGCTCCTGCCTGGCGACCGAGTGGGTCGCCTGCCGCCTCGCGGGCCGGCCCTCGACCCTGTCGGACTGGTCGGTGGTCATCACCGGCTTGCTGTACGGGTTGACCCTGCCGCCGGGGCTGGCGCTGTGGATGGTGGCGGCGGGGGGCATCATCGCGGTCGGGGTCGGCAAGGCCATCTTCGGCGGGCTCGGGTTCAACCCCTTCAACCCCGCCCTGGTCGGCCGAGCCGTGCTGCAGGCGGCCTTTCCGGTGGCCATGACCACGTGGATGGACGCCATGGCGCCGGGTCGGTTCACCTCCGTCCCCGGTTCCACCCTGACCTTCCCCCTGGCCGAGCCGGTCTACGACGTGGTCAGCGGTGCGACGCCGCTGTCCGCCTGGAAGTTCGATCACACCGCTGCCGACACGATGGACCTGCTGGCCGGCTTCACCACCGGTTCGCTGGGCGAGACCTCGGCGGTACTGATCCTGGCGGGCGGCGTCTACCTCGCGGTGCGTCGGTTCATGAGCTGGCAGATCCCGGTGGCCATCCTCGGCACCGTGGCGCTGGCTTCGGGCGCCCTGCACCTCCTCGACCCGGCGCGCTACGCCTCGCCGCAGTTCATGCTGCTTTCGGGGGGGCTCATGCTCGGCGCGCTGTTCATGGCCACCGACATGGTCGGCTCGCCGATGACCCCGCGGGGGCAGGTCATCTACGGCGTGTTCATCGGACTGCTGGTGGTCGCCATCCGGACGTGGGGCGGCATGCCCGAGGGCGTGATGTACGCGATCCTGCTGGGCAACGCCATCAGCCCGCACATCGACCGGCTCGTCCAGCCGCGGGTCTACGGGACCGGCGGGCGAAGGGGGACGCCATGAGCCCCGACACCCCGCGCCCTTCCGACGCCGTCGCGCTGCCGCCACCACCGCCGGCCTGGCCCATGGTTCGGGCCCTGGTGGGGGTGGGCCTGGTCTGCGCGGTGCTCATCGTGCTCGTCTACCAGTACACCCGGCCGATCATCGCGGCCAACCAGCTCGAGGCCCGACAGGCGGCGGTGTTCCAGGTGTTGCCGGGGGCGGTCTCCAGCACGACCTACCGGTACGTCGAGGGCGAGGGCTTCACGCCGGTGGCCGACGACGCCAGCGGCGACGACCTGGTGTTCGCCGGCTACGACCGCCAGGGGAGGCTGGTCGGCGTCGCCGTGGAGGCCGTCGGCATGGGCTACCAGGACGCGGTGCGGGTGCTGTACGGCTACGCACCCGATCGCCAGGCCATCGTCGGCATGCAGGTGCTCGACAGCCGGGAGACCCCCGGGCTGGGAGACCGGGCCAACACCGATCCCGACTTCCTCGCCAACTTCGCGGCGCTCGATGTCTCCCTGACCGAAGACGGCCAGCGCATCGCCCATCCCATCGAGGCGGTCAAGCACGGGGAGAAGACGGAACCCTGGCAGATCGACTGCATCACCGGCGCGACCATCACCTCGACGGCCATCGCCGACATGATGCGCGAGAGCACCGCGGTGTGGGTGCCCCGGATCGCGGCGTCGCTCGACGCGTTCCAATCCCGCGAGGTGACGCCATGAGCGTGGACCGCGCCGCCACCCCGACGACTCCGTCCACCGACGAGTTCATCAAGGGGCTCTGGCGGGAGAACCCCGTCTTCGTCCAGGTGCTGGGCATGTGTCCGGTGCTGGCGGTCACGAACACGGCCCGCAACGCGCTGGCGATGGGGTTGGCGACGATGTTCGTGCTGGTCGGCAGCAACGTCGTCGTCTCGGCCATCCGCCGCTTCGTGCCCAAGCAGGTGCGCATCGTCACCTACATCCTGGTGATCGCCACGCTGGTGACCATCGTGGACTACAGCATCGCAGCGCTCAGCCTCGAGCTGCACAAGGCGCTCGGGGCGTTCATCTCGCTCATCGTCGTCAACTGCGTGATCCTCGGCCGGGCGGAGGCCTTCGCCTCCAAGAACGGTCTGTGGCGCAGCTTCCTCGACGGCCTGGGCATGGGCCTGGGCTTCACCTTCGCGCTCCTCTGCCTCGGCGCGGTGCGGGAGCTGTTCGGGATGGGGACGCTGTTCGGCGCGGCGGTCCTGCCCGCGGCGTGGCAGGACTGGGTGATCATGATCCTGCCCAGCGGAGGCTTCTTCACCCTGGCGGGCTGGGTCCTGGTGGTCAACCGGATCAACCAGGGCCGGGCCCGACGCAAGGACGCGGAGGCGGCATGAGCGGGCAGGACCGCGGACCGTCGGAGGTGGTCGGATGAGCGAGTCGCTGGCCTCCATCTTCCTCAGCGCGGCCCTCGTCAACAACTTCGTGTTGGCGTGGTTCCTCGGGATCTGTCCCTTCCTGGGCGTGTCGGGCAGGCTGTCGACGGCGGTGCGCATGGGGGGAGCGGTGACCTTCGTCATGGTCGTCAGCTCGACCTGCGCGACCGGCATCAACATGGTGCTGGCCGCCATCGACGCGCCCTACCTGCGGTTGATCTCGTTCATCGCGGTGATCGCCTCCACCGTCCAGCTCGTCGAGATGTTCATCAAGAAGGTGAGCCCCACCCTGTTCCGCCAGCTCGGGATCTTCCTGCCCCTCATCACGACCAACTGCGCGATCCTGGGTCTGGCGCTGTTCCAGACCAATCGTGGCTACAACCCCATCCAGTCGCTGGTGTTCGCCCTGGGCGCCGGGGCTGGTTTCACCCTGGCCCTGGTGCTGATGGCCGGAATCCGCGAGAAGCTGGACCTCGCGGAGGTGCCGCAACTGGTGCGGGGCACGGCGGCCACCCTGTTCGTCGCCGGGCTGCTGTCGGTGGCCTTCATGGGCTTCGCCGGGCTGGGGAGCTGACATGGTCCTCGAACTGCTCAAGGCCGGCATCGCCATCCTCGTCCTCGTGGCCCTCCAGGTCGGCGTGGAGGCAACCTGGCGGCGGTTCATGCCGGTGCGCGCCGCGAAGAAGGACCGACTCGCCGGGCATGGGTGCGGCACCTGTGCCGACCGGGAAGGCTGCCCGCTCCCACCCGCTTCTGCTGATCCCCTCCACCCCTGACCACCAGGAGCAGCCCATGCGCCTGCAGGACTACGACACCAGCCGACGCCACCACGCCACCGTGGTGTCTACCACCCGCATCACGCCGGAATCGTCGGCCGAGGAGGTGCGAGAGCTGGAACTCGACCTCGACGCCACCGGGCTGGGCATCGAGCCGGGGCAGAGCATCGGCGTCCTCGCACCGGGCGACCCGGCCTTCGGGCAGGAGCACCACTTCCGGCTGTACACCGTCGCCGACCTCCCCGAGGAGCTGGAGGGAAACCGGACGCGGATCCGGATCGCCGTGAAGCGCTGCTTCTACATCGACCCCTACAGCGGCGAGCGGTACCCGGGTCGGGCGTCCAACTACCTCTGCGACCGGGCCGTGGGCGACGTCATCGAGGTCGCGGGCCCCTACGGCATGCCCTTCGAGGTGCCGGAGGAGAAGGACGCCAACCTCATCCTCATCGGCGCCGGCACGGGGATCGCGCCGTTCCGGGCCTTCGTCAAGCACCTCTACCACAACGTGCCGGAGTTCACCG
The DNA here is from genome assembly GCA_003694325.1 of Deltaproteobacteria bacterium. Taxonomy (GTDB): domain Bacteria; phylum Myxococcota_A; class UBA796; order UBA796; family UBA2385; genus J125. The sequence continues at coordinate 455 of RFKJ01000077.1, read as the reverse complement.
GCCGGGTCATCCTGTTCCACGGCGCGCATACCGGGGTAGACCTGCTCTATCGCAATGACGAGCGCGATGACTTCGCCCAGTACTACGACCGCGACACCTTCGAGGCCATCAATGCCCTGGCGAGGCGCCCCGGGTGGTCGGATGCCATCGACTGGGAGCAGGCGATGGACCCGCAGGGGGCCGCGCTGTGGAAGATGATCGAGGGGCCATGGACCTACGTATACGTCGCGGGTCACGAGAAGATCCTCGACGAGCTGGATCGGGTGTTCTCCCGGCTGGCGGGCTCTCCGGAGCGGTGGGCCCGGCGCAAGGCCGAGCTGGAGGCCGGGGGGCGCTGGGTGGAGCTGGTCTACGCGTGAACCGGAAGGTCGCCGGAGGCCGCGTCCGCAGTGCTGCGGGGTGGTGGGTGGCGGCCGTCCTCCTGGTGGCTGCCGGGCTGTTCGGCTGTGGCCGGG
>RFKJ01000076.1 GCA_003694325.1 Deltaproteobacteria bacterium | reverse complement strand
GTGCCCGGCGACGACCCCGACATCGGCCGCGCCACCGCAGCGCCGTGACCGGCCGGATCAGTCGCCGGAGTCGTCGCCCCCGCGGCGCGCCAGCGCCCATCGGACCGCCGGCTTGCGCTGGAAGACCTCGGCGAGATCCGGCGAGAGGTGGGCGAGGATCCGCTCGCAGACCGCGGCCGCCTCCTGTCGATGCTCGAGCGCGCCCGACGCATACAACACGTCGAGCAACAGGAAGCGATCCCCACAGGCCCGCGTCTCCTCCTCGGCCGAAGCGAGCACCTCGGCATCCCCGCCGACGGTGGCTCCGAGGAGCAGCAGCCGAGCCGCGAGGCGCCGGTCCCCGCCGCGGCCCAGGACGTCCATGGCCTCGATGAGGGCATCGGCGTCGGCGGTCAACACGCCGGTGATCCCGAGGAAGTAGGCCCCCAGGGCCAGGTGGCCGGCCCGGGATGCCTCGACCTCCGCTGCCTGGCAGGTCGCCAGCGCGGCCTGGTGGTCGCCGGTATCGAGCCGAGCTTCGAGCTGGACCTCGCGGTAGGCCAGGCGCATGGCCGATCGGGCATCGGGATCGATCGCCACCCGACAGGCACGCAGTTCCTTGCGGGCGCGGGAGAGGTCTCCCAGCGACAGCCACACCGCCACCCGGCCGATCCCGATGAGCGCGCGTTCGTAGTCCAGCTCGGCGGTGATCGCGAGGTGTTCGGCCTCGTCCAGCGCCTCCAGGGCGAGATCGACCCTCCCCAGGCGGCGCTGACAGCGCGCCAGGCGGGAGAGCGCGACGATCAGCTCGGTGCGCAGGTGGTGCAGCCGCAGGTAGGCGATCTCCTGGTCGAGGTGGCGCACCGCGTCGTCGAGCTGCCCCTCGTCCGCCAGCATCACCCCCAGGGCGCCGTGGGCCATCGCCGCGTACCGGCCCCGCCCCTGGCGCATCGCCACGTCGATGCAGCGGTGGTAGAGCTCGGCCGCCTCGTCGGGGCGCGCCGCCGCCTGCAGCTTGTCGGCCGCCAGCATCAGGGCCCGCGGCAGCGAGGGGTCGTCCGGCCGCTGGTCGAGGATGTCCAGGGCCTCGTCGGCGAGGCTGGCCGCCCGCCGCTCGTCGCCCATCCCCTGGTAGACCACCGCGAGGTCCACGAGGGCCCGGGCCACCAGCGACGGGTCCCCGAGGTCCTCGGCGAGGCGCCGTGCCGCGGTGAGCGCCTCGGCCGCCTCCTGGCGCCTCCCCAGCGCCTCGAGCGCCTCGCCCCGCGCCAGGGCCAGCCGGGCCGAGATCTCCGGCGACGCCGCCGGCAGCGACGATGCCCGGCCGAGCACCTCGATGGCCGAGGCGTGCAGGTCCTCGGCGCTGAGCTGCTCGGCGAGGGCCAGCAACGCCGCCGGCGCCCGCTCCCCCTCGGCGGCATGGGCCTGGTGCCACGCCACGCGACGGTCACGCCACCGCGACGGGGGCAGTTTCTCCAGGCTCGCGGCCAGCGCGCGGTGGATGCCCACCTGGCGCTGGCGGGACACCTGTCGCCCCACCAGCGTCCCCACCGCCGGCCGCCGCAGCCGCAGCCACTCCTCCCCCCCTTCCCCCTCGAACCGCTCGACCAGCCCGTTGCGCAGGAGCGGCCCCGCCTCGGCACCCGAAGCGTCCAGCCCCGCCACCTCCAGCGCCACGTCCACCGGCAGCGAAGTGCCGGCCACGCTCAACACCTCCAGCAGGCGGCGCGAGGGAGCGCTCAGGCTGGCCAGGACCTCGCCGAACAGGCGCACCAGGCCGGTCGTCGGGGTCATGGGGACGGTGCGGTCCAGCCGCCACAGCGAACCCCCGTCGTCCCCGACGCCCTCGCACCACAACGCCTGCCGCGCCACCAGTTCCTTGACCGCGAGGACCACGATGGCCGGCAGTCCCCCCGACATCCGGTGCAGGCGGCTGGCCAGGCCCGCCGGCGGGGAGTGGGTGCCGAGCATGCCCCGCAACAACTGGGTCACCTCGTTGACCGTCAACGCCCGGAGCGGCACGACGTGACCGGTGATCTGCGGCGGTGGCCGGACCCCGGTGACCACGACGGCCGCGCCCTGGGCCGACCGGAGGATCCGTGCCAGGGCATCGGACGCGGCGGGCGAACACTGCTCGGCCGCCTCCACCACGATGAGCAGCGGCCCCTCCGCCGCCTGGTCGGCCAGCGCCTGGCCGAGCAGGTAGGGATCGGGTTCCACCGGGCCGCTGAGCCGGCTCAGGTCCCGGGCGAGCTGGTCGATGATGTCGTGGGGCGGCCCGCGCCCGGTACATCGCAGGGCGATGGTCTCGAAGCCCTCCTCGCGGGCCGTCTTCAGCGCCCAGTTGGCGATGCGGCTGGTGCCGCTGCCGATCTCCCCGGTGATGATCGCCACCCCGCCAGCGTCCAGCACCGCCTGCACCGCCCCGATGGCCGCCGCTCGGCCGACCAGCGGCGGGGGGTTCAACGATCGCTGCACCCCCCCCGACCCGGTGAGCATCGCCAGGGCGATCCCCGCCGACGACGGCCGCGCTGTCGGGTCCCGGGCCATGAGGCGGGTCACGGTGTCGATCAGCCGGGCCGGCGCGTCGGGGCACAGCTCGGAGAGGGGAGGGGGATCGGACTCCCGGCCGGCCTGGAGGTACCCCGCCGCGCCGCGGGCCTGGTAGGGACGCACACCGGCCAGCGCTTCGTAGAGGGTCACCCCCAGGCTGTAGAGATCGCAGCGGTGATCGACCTCGGCGCCGGCGAGCTGCTCGGGCGCCATGTAGGCGTAGGTGCCCATGACGTCGCCGAGGGTCGTGGTCAGCGGGTCGGTCGGGTCGGCCGCCAGCCCCAGGTCCAGCAACATCACCCGCCGGTCGTCGGCCAGGTACACGTTCGAGGACTTGACGTCGCGGTGGACGATGCCGTGTTCGTGCAGGTAGGCGAGGACCCGCAGGATCCCGATGGCCACCAGGGTGGCCTGGGCGGGGTCCAGGGGGCCCCCGGCCTTGATCCGGTCGGAGAGGGTCCGCCCCTTGAGCAGCTCCAGCACCAGGTAGGGCCGGTCGCCATCGACGGCGCCCTGGCAGCGAGGCAGCCCCGGGTGGGACATCCGGGCCAGCAGCCGTCCTTCGCGCAGGAAGCGCTTGCGGTGCGCCGCCGAGCGCTCGGGCTCCCGGAGCACCTTCAAGGCGACGGCGCGCCCCTCCCCGTCGGCCGCCACCGCCCGGTACACGTCGGCCAGGCCACCCGAACCGATGCGCTCTTCGAGGATCCAGTCATCCAGCCGCTGCAATGGCGCTTCCTCGCTGTGGCCGCCCGCGATTCGTTCCGCGTTCCGATCCGCGATCCGGACCGGTCGGCCCGACCGCCGTTCCGATCGCCGGCCTCGGCATCCGGAGACGCCCGGACGCCGGAGTCGGTCAAGTCTCCAGGGTATCAGACACGGCCGTCGCCGCAGCCTCAGCGATCGGAGCGGGCCGCCATCCAGTCGTGGATCAACGGCCAGACGTGGGCCGGGGCCTTTTGGCCGAGGACGAGATCGAGGTGCCCCCAGTGCACCTCGTGGTGCCAGTCGTCGAACAGGTGGAAGGACCGGTCCCCGCTGCCGGATCGCTCAAAGGCGACCCGGGCGTCGTCCGGCGGCATCAGGTGATCCTCGTCCCCGGCGATGACCAGCAGCGGGACATCCGCCCGGGACCACTCCTCGTCCCACTCGAAGTGGCCGGTGGCGGCCCACCGGGCCATCTCCTGCCACACCCGGATGCTCGTCCAGTCGAAGCCCCGGACGAGCCGCTCCTCAAGGATGTCGGGCTCGACGCTGCCCGGCCACCAGCCGCTGATCGGAAAGGTGTAGCCGGCGATGTCCGAGATGGCGTAGAGCCGCGCCATCAGGTCGCCCACGAGGCGGGTCCGGACCTGGAGGGCGGGCATCCACGGCGAATCCCGCAGGGCATGGGTCGCCCGACCCAGCAGGCGGAGCAGCCGGTTGGCCCCGCCGAAGCTGTACAACGCCCCGATCCCGACGATGCCCCGGGGGATGTCGCACCCGTCCCGCCACGCTTCCGCCCCGGCGGCATACAGCGCGGCGCCCCCCAGGCTGTGCCCCACCCAGAAGGCCCGGTCGGGGAGCGCGGCCACCACCCTCCGCACGTCGTCGACGTAGTCGGCGAATCGCTCGGCGCCCACCTGGCCCTGGCTGCGGCTGCGCCCGTGCCCCCGCAGCTCGAGGTTCCAGGTGTCCCACCCCCGCGCCGCCAGCCAGGCGCTCATCGACCGCCGCGAGGTGTGCCACGAGTAGCGGTTCTGGGCGAACCCATGGACCAGCAGCACCGGGGGGCGGGTGGGACCGCCCGGCAGGTGCTTGCGCACCAGCCCCAGCGGCACCTCGCCCGGCAGTTCCAGCACCTCCTTGTGCAGGAGGACGCTGTCGTCCCCGTCGACGACCTGGTGGACCTCGCCCCACTCCAGCCGCTGGAAGCGCCCGGCGATCACGGCTGGCTGAGCAGCTCGGTGACCGCGGCAACCTCCTCCCGGTTGCCGATGAACAGCGGGGCGCGCTGGTGCAGCGCCGTGGCCTCCAGGTCGAGGATCGGCCGGTGCCCGTCGGTGGCCGCGCCGCCTGCGGCCTCGGCGATGAACGCCAGCGGCATGGCTTCGTACAGCAGGCGCAGCTTGCCCTGGGGACTGCTGCGGGTCGCCGGGTACAGGAAGATGCCGCCCTTGAGCAGGTTGCGGTGGAAGTCCGCCACCAGCGACCCGATGTACCGCGCCTTCCAGCCATCGCCCGACGACTTGAGACCCTCGATCCACTGGCGCAGCCGCGGGTCCCAGCTCGCGGCGTACCCCTCGTTGATGCTGTAGGTGCGAGCGGAGGGCGCCAGCCGGATGTCGGGGTGCGACAGGAAGAACTCGCCGACGTTGGGGTCGAGGGTGAAGCCGTGGACCCCGCTGCCGGCGGCGATGACCAGCACCGTGCCCGACCCGTAGATGACATAGCCGGCGGCGACGATGTCGCGGCCCGACCGGAGGATGTCGTCCATGCCCGCCCGGGTGCCTTCGGGGCTCCTGCGCCGGAAGATCGCGAAGATCGTGCCGATGGTGGCGTTGACGTCGATGTTGCTGGAGCCATCCAGGGGGTCCATGCAGAACACGTAGCGGCCACTGCGGAACCGGTCGGGCGGGTAGAAGGGGCGCTCGTCCTCCTCGCTGGCGATGGCGGCGACGACCCCGGGGTGCTCCAGGGCCTTCTTGAAGGTGTTGTTGGCGTACTCGTCCAGCTTCTGGACGAACTCGCCCTGGACGTTGACCTCGCCGGTCGCCCCCAGCATGCCGGCGAGCCCGGCCCGGTTGACCCGCGAGCTGACCATCCGCGCCGCCAGCGACACCTGTTGCAGCAAGGTCGCGAATTGGCCCGTCGCCTCGGGGTGCGCCTGGGTGGTCTCGAAGATGAAGCGATCGAGGGTGGTCCCTTCCTCGAAGGGGTGATCGAAGGTCATCGTGGACTCCCTGGGGAATGGATGCATCGCTAACCCGGGGGCCTCCCGACAGGTCGCCGCATCCTGCCCGTCACCCGGGCGTCCCGCAGCGGACACGAGGAGGCTCCGGAGTCGTCCGGGGCCCACTGCGGTCGAGGCAGCCCCCGTTCCCGGTGGCAAGGAGCAGGCCCGAGGGAATGGCGCGTCACCGCGCGTTGCGCGATGTGGTGCAGCGAGGCATCGCGATCCGTCGCCCACGACCCCGGCGGCGCCGTTGCACAGCGAAGAGTCGCCGAGTAAGGGAATTCAGGAGCAGGAGTGGCCCAGTTGCCGTTTGCCTGGCAGATTCCCAGAGTGACTTCCCTGGTTGTCGAAGGGGAGGTTGCGAAGGGCGCATGGCACAAGGGAGTGGCGAAGTACGCCCGAGACATCGAAGGGCGAAGCTGGGTATTCAAAGACGAGAAAGACGTCACCTACACCGAGTTGCTGGCGGAGTCCGTGTGCCTGCTCTTGGGCCGGCGCCTGGGCGCTCCGCTTCCAGCCGGCGCGCTACACGTGAAGGGCAATCGGAGGGGATGGCTCAGTGAGCTGATTCGGCCCGTACGCCACTGGGACCATTCGCAACGAGACTACATCGAGAATCTTTATAGAAGTGGGCAGCACGCTGGTGATGGACGCCGTCGCGGGGAATGTCGACCGCCATGGTGCCAACGTGCTTCTCCAACCGGGAAAGGATGAGCCGGACGTACGGATGTGGGCGATTGACCAAGGAAACGCGTTGATCGGCCAGCCCGACAGCTTCCTTGAGTTGGGCCTCGACCTGGCCGACACATCCAGGCACTTCACCGGTCTACCTCTCGGAAGCCTGGAGGCGCCCGCGCTCGCTGTCTCGCAGGCGGCCAGGTCAATTCCACGAGACGAAGTCATGGGGTGGATGAAAGAGTGTGGGGAAATCGCGGGAGAGCCTCGCTGGCAGGAAATCGGTGACCTCCTGTGTCGACGGCTGCAGGCTGCGCCGGATCTCGCCGTGCGGTATCTTGACGCTCTGCGAGGAGCCCGGTGAGCCCGAACTATCGACTTCTGCACTTCGCTCCCGACCCACTGTCGGGGGTGCGGTTTCCGTTGGGCGCTGTTGTCGCAGAGCGGAAGGGCGTGGTCGTCGTTCGGTCGCCCCTGAGACCGGATGCAGGCTGCCTCGGCGGTCGCCTCGAGGCGAGGCTGTTCGTGGACTTGTGGTCCTCGTTGGAGGACGTCGGGTCGTTGGATCACCTGCCCGCGACGTTTGGACCCCACGTCACGCTCGGGGAGCGGCGAGAGCTGCCGGCCGGCGTCGACAAGCCCGCCGAGTGGGTCAAGCGATTCGTGTTGCCGAGCGTCGCCAGGGCCGACAGGGCAACGGGCGAGGTTCGAGCCCCCAGGAGAGCCAGCTACGGCTACTCATTCTTCAAGCAGCAGAAGGTGGCTCGTTGGGTGAAGAAGACCTTCAACCCAACCTCTGATCTGGTCGGTTGGCTTGGAGAAGAGGCCGGTGCGCTGGCGCAGGTCACTCACTGGGTGCCGGGCAAGGACGAGGTGCTTCTGATGGAGCCGATCGTGCCACGCCGCAACAGGTTGGAACACGACCTGCAAGAAGTAGCGACGAGGTTCTCGGCCTACCGGTGGGCGTTGGAGCGTGCTCGGAGGGACGACCTTGCAGGGAGCTTGGTCGCCTATGTGCTGAGCGGAGGGGACGCGGCGCGGCGTGCGCACATCATCGACAAGCTTGAGCCCGTTGCACACCAGGTAGTGGACATCCACGACGATGAAGAAAAGAAGGACTTCATCGCGAAGGTGGAGCGCACAGGTAGGAGCGGGGCCGCGAATGAGCTTCCATTCTGAGGTGGTTCCGCCCCGGTGGGACCACCGGTGATGCAGCCGCGATGTCTCGCCACCTTGCGCGGACGCGACGGGCAACGCACATTCGCCAGCAGGCTGCGTCGCCTCATGTCGTCCACTGCTGCTCCAACCGCCGCAGCGCCCCGCGCGCCCGCTCGGCCGCTCCCAGGACCTCCACTGCGATCCACGCCGCCGTGTCCCCGTCGCCGGCCCGCGCCGTGTCACAGAGCCGGCGGGCGGCCTGCGACAGCTCGCGGAGCGCAAGGTTGGCGGAGGCTCCGGCCAGGGCATGGCCGGCGCGTTCCAGGTCGGAGGTCTTCCCGCTGACCAGGGCCTCGCGCAACCACTCCTCGTAGCGAGGCAGCTCCGCCAGGAAGATCGCGACGAGCTCGCGCTTCAGGGACAGGCTGCCGTCGGCGATCTCGTCGAGCCGGTCCGGGTCGAGGATGACGTCGGCGCCGCCCTCGGCACCTTCGTCATCCGCCTGGGGCGGGGGGAGGACCAGGGGCAGGC
>RFKJ01000887.1 GCA_003694325.1 Deltaproteobacteria bacterium | reverse complement strand
GTCGGCGCCAGTCGCCTGTTCGCCGGCCTCGCGCCGCGCACCACGGTCTGGATGAGCCACGGGGACCAGGTCCGCACCCCGCCCCCGGGCTGGAGGGTGCTGGCCCGCAGCGACAACTGCCCGGTTGCCGCCATGGGGCGCGACGACGACCGCCGGTTCGGGATCCAGTTCCACCCCGAGGTGACGCACACCGTGGAGGGCACCCGGCTGCTCCGGAACTTCCTGTTCGAGGTCTGCGGAGCCCGCGCCGACTGGAGCATGGGGTCGTTCATCGACGAGCAGGTCGCCCGGATCCGGGAGATGGTCGGCGACGACCACGTGATCTGCGGCCTCTCCGGCGGGGTCGACTCCGCGGTGGTGGCCGCCCTGCTGCACCGGGCCATCGGCCGGCGCCTGCACTGCATCTTCGTGGACAACGGCGTCCTGCGGAAGGGGGAACGCGACAGCGTCGCCGAGGAGTTCGCCGAGCTGGACCTGGCGGTGGTCGACGCCGGCCCTCGGTTCCTCGCGGCCCTGGCAGGCGTCACCGACCCCGAGCGCAAGCGGAAGATCATCGGCGAGACCTTCATCCGGGTCTTCGAGGGGGAGGCCCGGCGGCTGGAGCAACGTCCCGACGTCGCCGGATCCATCCGCTGGCTGGCCCAGGGCACGCTGTACCCCGACGTCATCGAGTCGGTCTCCTTCCGAGGCCCGTCGGCCACGATCAAGAGTCACCACAACGTCGGCGGCCTGCCCGAGCGCATGGAGATGTCGCTCATCGAGCCCCTGCGCGAGCTGTTCAAGGACGAGGTCCGGGCGCTGGGGGTGGAACTGGGCCTGTCTCCCCGGCGGGTCTGGCGTCAGCCCTTTCCCGGCCCCGGGCTCGCCGTCCGGATCCTCGGGGAGGTCACCGCCGAGCGGGTGGCCCTGTTGCAGCAGGCCGACGCCATCGTCACCGAGGAGATCGACGCCGCCGGCCTGACCCGCGAGACCTGGCAGGCCTTCGCCGTGCTGCTGCCGGTGCGGACCGTCGGGGTCATGGGCGACAGCCGGACCTATGAACAGGTCTGCGCGGTGCGGGTGGTCCACAGCAGCGACGGCATGACGGCGCGCATCGCCCGCCTGCCCTGGGACCTCCTGGAGCGGATCTCGACCCGGATCATCAACGAGGTGCGGGGCTTCAACCGGGTCTGCTACGACATCTCCAGCAAGCCGCCGGCCACCATCGAGTGGGAGTAGGGGACCGGCAGCGGCCCGACAGGCTCCTCGGCGGCGCCTGGCTGGCCGCGACCCTGCTGACCGCCGCGTCCGCCGACATCCTGCCCCTGGCGGCGTCGCTGGCGGTCCTCGGCGCGGCGGCCGTGGGGAGCCGATGGCCCCTGGCCGGGCCCGTCCTCGCGGTGATCGCGGCTCCGCTGTGGCTCCAGGCGGCGGGGGTCTCCGGATCCCTCCAGGCTCCGACGAGTCCGGCCGGAATCGTGGGCGCGTCGGTCCTCGGGGTCGCCCTGGTGCTGGCCGTCGCCCCTCGGCCGGGCCGGACCCTGCGCGGGGTCGTGCTCGGGCTGGGGCTCGTCCAGGCACTCCGCATGTGGCTGGTGCAGGACGAGGTGCCCGGGGCTCCCCCCCTGGCCGGCCCCCTGTTCGTGGCCACCGTGCTGGTCGCCGGCGCCGCCGCCGTGCCGGCCCGGCGCCGGCGACGGGCGGCCGCCGTCCTGGCCTGCGCGGCGTTGGTCCACCTGGGGCGCGGTGGGTGGCGGATGGGCTCGGTCCCGGAGTCGTCGGAGGATGTCCGGCGGCTGGCCCGGACCGGGGGGCTGGCTCGCCACCTCGACCGGCTCGTGGCCCGGCCGGCACTCGGACTCGCCGCCGTGGCCGCCGATCCCCTCGCGCCTCGACCGGCCCTCGACCTGCTGCCGGTGGTCGGCCCCCAGCGGCTCGTCGACGTCGGCTGGCGACCGGGGTCGGCGCCCCTCGACCCCGCGGACCGGTGCGCGCTGGCCCGGGCGCTGGAACGCCGCGGCCGGGGCGGCGAGGCGCTCCGCCTGCTCCGGCGGGATGGGAACGCGCCGGAGGTCGCCTGGACCCGGGTCCTGCTGGCCCGCGTCCAGGGCCTTCCCCAGGCCGACGACGACTGGGGGACCGCACCGCCCGGGACGCCGCACCTGCCCGGCGCGGTGAGGCTGTCCTGGTCCCTGCTCGCCAACGGCGCGCGCCAGCTCGACTTCCACCTCGACCGGGACGTCCCGGCCCTGTACCTCGACGTGCGAGGCCAGGCCCACCGCGGCCCCCCCCGGCTGTGGGTCACCGTGGATGCCGGCGAGCCTCGGCGCATCACCCCCGGACCGACGGTCTCGACCGTGGCGATCGCCGGCCCCCTGGCGGCGGGCCCCCACCGCCTGCGGGTGGTGTTCGACAACGACCTCGCCGATGCCGATGGCGACCGCAACGCCTGGGTGGACGCCGTGCGGGCCCCCTGAGGGGGGCCGCCGGACCCGTCGACCCCGGTGCGACCGGCCGGGTACGATCCACGTCGGGGTCGCGCGTACTGCGGTCGCGCAGCGGCCGCGCCGCGGGGGTGCGCCGCAGGTGGAAGGGGGTCGCGAGACCCCCGCCAAGGACGCCGATGGTACCGGAGGCCCCAGGTTCCGGTGGACAGACACATCCGGTGCCCGAAGTACCCGGCAGGAACTCGGGGCCGCAGGTACTAGCGCAACACGAAGAGACCGACGCCGAGCGCAACGACGATGAACACCACCACGGAGGCGATGATCAGCGCCACCGGTGGCTTCGAACCCCTGGCGGTCGCAGAGGAGGCGGCCGGTTCCGACCGCGGCACCACCGCGGGGCCGGGCACGGCTTCGGCCGACGGGGGAGGACCGGCGGCGGCGCCCCCGGGCGAGGCCGCGGCCGAGGCAGTCGGGGCCGTCGCCGCCGGCTTCAGCGCGCCGGCCCGCAGGGCGTGGGCAAAGGCCGCGAACTCCGCCACGTCCTTGCACAGCGTCAGGTCGCTGAGCAGCCACTTCTCGAAGGCCGCCTCCTCCTGCGCGGTCGCCATCCGGGCCGCCTCGTAGAGGGGCAGCGGAGCCAGGTCGAGGTTCGGCTGGTCCGGTACCACGTCCAGGGTCACCCCCGCGACGTCCCGCAGGTACCGCTTGAGTGCGTAGCGCGCCTCGAGGATCGCGTCGGGCACCCCGCCGTGGGGGTCGGCCCGCGCCTCGAGGGTGTCCTGGTCGACCCCGGAGTCGTAGGCCAGGTCCAGCAGCTCCACCTGGTGGGGCGGCAGGCTGTGTCGGGCGCCCTGGAGCAGCTCGGTGGGCGACCGCTTCCGGGTCAGGGCGTTGGGGTAGTCCCCGCCGGGGACCCGGCCGCCGGCCCGCTCCACCTCGCGCTGGACGATGGCGTGGGCCCAGTCGACCAGGTCGCTGGTCTTCGTGACCTGGACGATCCCCTGTTCGAAGGCCTGGCAGGCCGCTTCCAGCGGTGCACGACCCTGGCGATCCCCCAGCCGGGCGGCGGTGATCGCGTAGTACCAGTCACTGAACCGCCGGGCCATCTCCTGCCCGGCGTCGGCGTCGCGCTCTCCACGCCACTTCTTGAACAGTTGCTGAACGGTCGCTGTGGACGACATCGATGCTCCTCGAGTTCTACGCAGCCGGGTCGGCCCGGCCAGGGCGGGTTCGCGAGCGCGGCGAGTATAGCGCCAAGGTCGGCGGCACCCCGGCGAGCGGGCTCACGCCCACCGGGCACGCACCGTGGACAGCACCCGGCCGTGCAGCCAGGCGTAGCGCGCCGAGATGGCGGGCGTGGGCTCTCCCCGGGCGAGGTGGAGGGTGACCCGGGCGAGGCCATCCGGTGTCGGGTCGACCTCGGCTTCGTCGAAGGCGATGTAGCGCCCCAGGGTCGGGGCCAGGGCCTTGTAGATGGCCTCCTTGATGCTGAACCGCACCACGATGGCCGTCCAGCGCCGTTCCGGGGGCAGGGACTCGACCGCCCCCAGCTCCCGTGCGGTCAGGACCCGGGTCGCCACGCCGCTGCGCTCGGGCTGGAGATCCTCGAGGTCGACGCCGATCGAGCCGTGCCCGCTCCGGGCGACCAGCGCGATGGCGAGGTCGCGCTTGTGGGCGAGGGACAACGCAACGCCAGGGTCCGCGCCGTCGAGTCGTGGCGCGCCGCGGTCGTCGTTGAGGACCGCCACGGGCGGGGCGCCGAGGATCCGCAGCGCCTCCCGGGCGGCGATGCGCGCGCCCACCCATTCGGGCTGGCGGAACCCCCGCAGCGTGCGGGCGTAGGCCTGCTCGGCGGGGTGCAGGCGTTCGAGGACCGGGTCCGGGACCGGCTCGGCCGTCCCCGGGAGCGCCACGCCGACGACGATTCCGTGCTGCCGGGCGTCGTGGAAGACTGGCTTGAACGGGCTCACCCCGGCCGACTAACGTCGCCCGGAGCAGCCCGCCGCGTCGGCCGTCGACCGGAGGGATCCCGGTGACACCCCGCTCGCGGGACCCGCGTCGGGTCTCGGCGAGGAGTCGCCCGGGGAATCCCGGCCATCGACTGGTGGGTTGAATGCCGCGTCCATCCCGATAGCAGGCCGCCATGCACCTCCGGCTCCCGCTCCTCGTCCTCGCCCTCCTCGCCTTCTTCTGGTGTCCCCCCGCGACCGCCGGGGCCAGGACCGCCGACGAAGCCGAGCATGCCCGGCTCTCCGACGAGATCGAGAAGCTGGCGAAGCGCCAGGTCTGGACCGGCGTGGAGCGCAAGTTCCGCGACCTGGAGCGCCTCGACACCGAGCCCACCTACGAAGACCTCGTCTATGGCGCCACGGCGGCCCGGGAGCTGGGGGACGTGAAGCATTGCTACGAGCGCCTCAAGGCCGCGGCGCGCCTCGGTGCCACCAAGGAGATCGTCGACTGGCTGTGGGACATCGACAACAACTACGGTTCGGTGGAGCTGCTGACGGTGCCCAACCGCAGCGCCGAGCTGCTGGTGGACGAGATGCCCTTCGACCCCAACCAGCGCAAGGCCGTCGAGGCGGCCCAGGAGAGCGTGCGCCGGGACGGGATCTTCGTGGGGATGCTCCCCAAGGGCGACTACAGCTTCGCGACCCAGCGGTTCACCGTCGAGCCCGGGGTCAGCGTGCGCATCGAGGTCTCGCCCCGGGTGCGTCGCCAGGGTGTCATCGACCCGGTCATCATCTACCGCGACGAATATGGCAACCCGACGACCGTCAACCCGGCGTCCGCGAAGGAAGATGCGTCGTCGTCGCAGGCAGGCACCGAGCCCTCCTCGACCGACGACGTCCCCCCCGACTCCCCGGAGGAGTGAGATGTTCGCTCTGCTGCTGGCCGCCCTCGCCACGTCCCCTGCCCACGCCGACAGTGGCCTGTGGATGTGGGGGGTGGGTCCGACCCTCGGGACCATCGTCTACCCCGGCCGCTTCCCGGCCGCGCTGGGGGACTACCCCAACCTCGAGGGGAGGGTGCGCGGCGACGTGATCACCGGCGGCCACCTCGTGGCCTACATCGACGGCGAGAACCGGTTGGGAAGCCACGTCGATCTCGGCTTCGGCAGCGGCTACACCTCGGCGGCGTGGACCCTGGAGTACGAGCGCATCCTGATGCGCGGGTCCGGGATCCACGTGTTCGCCGGCGGTGGGCTGGGGTTCGGCACCTACACCCTGCGGGACGACGCCGGCAAGCTCAACACCCCCACCTACGAGCTTCGGGGACAGGTGGGCGCGCTCTACAAGCAGAAGCAGACCGCCGAGGAGCTGTCGTTGTTCGTGAAGCTTCCGATCAACGGCAACCCCACCTACACCCCCGAAGGGGGCACCAAGGAAGACGCCACCAACGCCGGAAACTGGTTCCACATCGGGTTGATGGCCACGGTGTACTTCGGGGACTGGACGATGCCCCGGAAGGGCAACAAGTAGACACCGTGACGCCCCGGTCGGTGGCGACCGTCGCCGCGGCCTGCGGGGCGTGGCTGCTCGCGGGCACCGGCTGTGACGGCGTCGGCCCGGCCGGCACCGGACGCGTCGCGGTGGATGGCGAGCCCGGCGTCCCGCCACCGGTCGCTCCGCCCGCCAAGGAGGGCCCGGCGGCCGACGTGGAGGGGCCGGCAGCCGTCGACCAGGGTTGGCGGCCCCCCGACCCCGGCGCGCTCGATGCCGCCTGGAAGGCGCTGCCGGTGTCGCCGTGCCCGCCGGGCATGGTGCTGGTGGTGGG
>RFKJ01000886.1 GCA_003694325.1 Deltaproteobacteria bacterium | reverse complement strand
GGCCTACACCTTCCTGGCGGCGCGGGGGGAGGCCGTCGGCAGCTCTCGGGTCGAGGAGGACCGCATCCTCCTGGCCCGCCGCATCATCGAGCGCTGCGAGCTGAAGGGCCCGCGCCTGCTGCTGCCGGTGGACCACGTCGTCGCCGAGACCCTGGCCGAGGACGCCGAGACCCGGGTGGTCGAGGAGATCCCCGAGGGATGGATGGGCCTGGACATCGGTCCCCGCACCGTCCGCGCCTACGCCGAGGTGCTGGCGACGGCCGGCACCGTGTTCTGGAACGGTCCCATGGGCGTGTTCGAGATGGAGCCCTTCGCCGGGGGAACCCGGGGCGTCGCCGAAGCGGTCGCCGCCAGCCCGGGCTACACGGTGGTCGGCGGCGGCGATTCGGCCGCCGCCATCGCCCGGTTCAACCTGGCGGAATCCGTCGACCACGTCTCCACCGGCGGTGGTGCCTCGCTGGAGTTCATCCAGGGCATCGAGCTGCCGGGCATCAAGGCCATTCGCGACCGGGTCGTGGCGGCCGCCAAGTCCGGTGGCCAGCGCTGAGCGCCCCCCCGCAGGGAGTACAACGTGACCCGCAGACCGTTCATCGCCGGCAACTGGAAGATGCACAAGGGGCCGGTCCAGGCCGACGCCCTCGCCGCCGAGCTGAAGCGCCTGTTGATGGACTTCACCGGGGTCGACCTCGCCGTCGCTCCGCCCTACGTCTCGATCCCGGCGGTCGTCGCCCGCCTGAAGCACTCGGGCATCGCCGTCGCCGGCCAGGATCTCCACGACCAGGTCCAGGGCGCCTACACCAGCGCCATCTCCGGCGAGATGCTGGTCGAAGCCGGCTGCAGCCACGTCATCGTCGGCCACTCCGAGCGACGCAGCCTGTTCGGAGACACCGACGAGGTGGTGGCCGCCAAGCTGCGCGCCGCCCTGCGGGCTGGCCTGTCCCCGATCCTGTGTGTAGGAGAGACCCTCGCCCAGCGGGACGCCGGGCGGGCCCATGACGTCGTCACCGGGCAGCTCGCCCTGGCGCTTGCCGGTCTCTCCCCCGACCAGGTACTCGGCATCACCATCGCCTACGAGCCCGTCTGGGCCATCGGCACCGGCCGCACCGCCTCTCCCGCTCAGGCCCAGGAGATGCACGCTACCATCCGAAGCTGGCTGTCGGATCGCTACCCCCGCGAGGTGCCCGCCACCGTCCGGATCCAGTACGGCGGCAGCGTCAAGCCCGGCAACGCCCGCGGCCTGCTCAGCCAGCCCGACATCGACGGCGCCCTGGTGGGGGGAGCCTCCCTCGACGCCACCTCCTTTCGCGACATCGTCGCCGCGGCCGGGTAGGCGCCCCCCATCGCCGCACATCGAGGACCCCCATGCAACTCTTCGTGACCATCCTCCACGTCTTCCTGTGCCTCGCGCTCATCCTCATCATCCTGCTGCAGCCAGGCAAGGAGGGTGCCGCTGCCTTCGGTGGGGGCGGCGGGAACCAGATGTACGGCCCCCGCGGCCAGGGGCACGTCCTCGGCAAGGTCACGACCCTGGTCGCCGGCCTGTTCATGTTCACCAGCATCACCCTGGCCTGGTACAGCAGCGAGCGGGCCAAGACCGACACCGACCTCGAGGAGGGGATCGACCAGGTGGAGTTCAATGAGGAGGGCTTCGACGTCGCCGTGCCCGAGTCCTCCAGCGGCAACGACACCCCCGCCCGGGACGCCGGTCCCGAACAGCCCCCCGCCGATGATGCCTCCGACCCGGGCGAGGAACCGACCGGCGACGTCGTCCCTGCTCCTTGACAGCCGATCCGGGCAGCATTAAGCGGCCTCCGCCGCGTGGATGGCGGAATTGGTAGACGCGCCAGGTTGAGGGCCTGGTGGCCGCAAGGCCATGGGGGTTCGATTCCCCCTCCACGCACCATCTCCCCACGGCCGGACTCCAACGGGTCCGGCCGTTGTCTTTGGCCGCGGCGCGCCGGGCGAGACGGACGCCGCCCTCCGCGGCACCCGGCGACCCGGGTTCAGCGCCCGGGGTCCTCCCGGCGATGGACACATCCCTCGGGGTCCAAGCACTCGCCGTAGATGTCGTGGCGATGGGACACCATCCGCAGGCCATGGGCTTCGGCAACATCGGCCTGCCGCGCCTCGATGAGTTCATCCTCGAATTCGAAGATGTGTCCGCAGGTCAGGCAGATCAGGTGGTCATGGTGCTCACCGGCTTCGACCGGCTCGTACCGCGTCTGCCCGTCCTGGAACCGACGCTCGTGGGCGATCCCCGCCTCGGTGAACAGCTTGAGGGTCCGGTACACCGTCGTGTACCCGATCCCCGGCATCACCGCCTGCACCCGCGCCAGCAGCTCGTCCACCGCGACGTGGTCCTCGCACTCGGTGAAGATCTCGAAGATCACCTTGCGTTGGCGGGTCTCCTTGAGGCGATGCTGCTTCATGTAGGCAGCCAGACGCTCCGCCATCCACGCCGAATCGACCATGCCAGCCAGCTCCTCACACGACGAGACCCGAGCGGTCTCGCCCGCTCGGGTCCCTGTAGCCCGCTCACCGCCTCGGCGGTGGAGGTGGCTGGCTGCGACTACTCCTCGCCGCCGTCCGCCACCGCCCCGCCGACCGGGTCTGCGGCGACCTCGTCGGCGGCCGGGCCCTCCTCCGTCGCCGGCGGCGGGGTTTCCACCAGCTCGATGATGGCCATGGGCGCGTTGTCGCCTCCCCGGAAGCCGGCCTTGTAGATCCGCGTGTAGCCACCCGGACGTTCCTTGTAGCGCTCGGCATACTCACCGAACACCCGGTTGAGCGCGTCCGGATCGTGGACCCAGTTCCGAGCCCGGCGGATGTTGTGCAGCCGCGCCGCCTTGGCCTTTTCCAGCTCGGCGCCGCTCAGGCCCTCGAGGTCCGACGGCGTGATGCGCTTGCCAAGCGTGATCACCCGCTCAGCGTACCGACGAAGCTCCTTGGCCTTGGCTTCGGTGGTGCGGATCCGGCCATGGACCATCAACGAGGTCACCATGTTCCGGTACATGGCCTTGCGATGGGAGCTGTTCCTGCCCAGCTTCCGGCCAGCCTTGAGGTGCCGCATGGCGCCCTCCAATGGGTTGAGAAGTCGGCGCGTCGCCTACTTCGTGCGGTTCTTGGGGAAGTTGTGGAGCTTCATACCGAGGGACAGGCCCAGCTCGGAGAGGATCTCCTTGATCTCGTTGAGAGACTTCCGGCCGAAGTTCTTGGTCTTCAGCATCTCGGCCTCGCTCTTCTCCACGAGCTGCCAGATGTACTCGATGCCGGCGTTCTGCAGGCAGTTGGCCGACCGAACCGAGAGTTCCAGCTCATCGACGCGCTTGAACAGGTTCTCGTTCCACTCCTCGCTCTGCGTCGACTCCGCCGCGACCGTCGGCTCGGCCTCCTCGGTGAAGTTGATGAACACCTGCACCTGTTCCTTGAGGATCTTGGCCGCGTAGGCCACGGCGTCCTCGGGGCTGATGCTGCCGTCGGTCCAGACCTCGAGCGTCAGCTTGTCGTAGTCGGTGCGCTGCCCGACACGGGCATTGGTGACGGTGTACTTGACCTTCTGGATCGGCGAGTGGAGCGCGTCGACGGGGATCGTGCCGATGGGCGTCTCCTCGGACGACATGATCTGGCCGGGGACGTAGCCCTTGCCCATGGTCACCTTCAGCTCGGCGATGAACCGCCCGCTCTCGGTGAGGGTAGCGATGGGCTGATCGCCGTTGAGCACCTCGGCCTCGGCGTCGAAGGTGATGTCGCTGGCCCGGACCTCGACGATCTGGCCGGCGATGCCCTGCTTGTCGATGGTTCCGGTGATCGGACCGGGCGACGAGGTCCGGATGCGGACGCCCTTCAGGTTCAGGATGATGTCGGTGACGTCCTCGACCACCCCCGGGATCGACGAGAACTCGTGCAGCACGCCTTCGATCTTCACCGAGGAGATGGCCGCGCCCTGCAGGCTCGACAGCAGGATCCGCCGCAGGGAGTTGCCCAGGGTGATGCCGAACCCGCGCTCCAACGGGCGCACCACGAACTTCCCGTAGGTGTTGTTGGACCGGGGATCCTTCTCCACCCCTCGGGGCCGGATGAGGTTGCGCCAGTTGGCGACGACGACTTCGTTCATGGACTCGCTCCAGCTCGGGTTTCTGCCGGCCAGGTCGAACACCGGCTCTGCACCCGCGTTGGACTTCTGAATGGGCACCCGACACCGGGCCTGGTGTCGGGGCCGGACCTGTTGCAGGGTCAGGCGACCCCGGCAAATCGATGGACAGGCTCAGACGCGCCGCTTCTTCGGCGGCCGGCAGCCGTTGTGGGGGATCGGGGTCACGTCACGGATGTGGGTGATCTTCAGCCCGCAGTTGGCGATGGCCCGCAGCGCGGACTCACGGCCGGAACCCGGCCCCTTGACGTGGACGCCGGCCGACTTCATCCCGTGCTCCATCGCCTTGCGCACCGCATCCTCGGCGACGAGCTGGGCGGCGAAGGGGGTCGACTTGCGCGAGCCCTTGAATCCCTTGACCCCCGCGCTCGACCACGACACGGTGTTGCCGTTGACGTCCGTGATGGTGACGATGGTGTTGTTGAAGGTGGCCTGGATGTGGACGATCCCGGTGGGAACGTTCTTCTTGACCCGGCGCGGGCCTCGACGAGAGCTGGCCATGGTTGGATCTCCTTCCTGCTACTTGCGGCGGCTGATGGCGCGACGGGGCCCCTTGCGGGTCCGCGCGTTGGTGTGGGTGCGCTGACCGCGCGTCGGGAGGCCGCGCTTGTGGCGCATGCCGCGGTAGCAGTTGATGTCGATCAACCGCTTGATGTTCATGGCCACCTCCTTGCGGAGGTCGCCCTCGACCTTGTAGCCACGCTGGATCACTTCGCGAATCGCCGCGACCTCGACCTCGGAGAGGTCCTGGGTGCGGATGTGCGGCTCGACCTTGGCTTCTTCGCAGATCTTCGACGCCGTCGCGCGGCCGATCCCGTAGATGTAGGTGAGCGCGATGTCGATGCGCTTGTTGCGTGGCAGGTCCACGCCTTCGATACGAGCCATGGTCTATCCCTGCCGTTGCTTGTGCTTGGGGTTCTCGCAGATCACGCGGACGACACCGCGACGTCGGACGATGCGGCACTTCGGGCACATCTTGCCGACGGAAGCCTTGACCTTCATGTTCGACACCTCGCCGGCCAGCGGGCCGGTTCATCGGTTGGGTGAGAGGAGGAGCAGCGACAGCGCCGCCGCGTCGACGGGGAGGACCGGCAGACGTGCATCACGCCATCCACCGCGTACCCCGGCAAGCAGCACCACCTACAACGCCCCGCCGCCTGCGTCAAGCATCAGGCGGGCTCGAGGGCCGCGAGGACCGCGCGACGCACCTCGTCGATGCTCCGGGTGCCATCGACGGCGACCACCCGGACGTGTTCGGACAGCCAGGGCAGGACCGCGGCCGTGTCCCGGTGGTAGGTGGCCAGCCGGGCGCGCACCGTCTCCTCGCGGTCATCGTCCCGCTGCACGACCTGCCCCCCGCAGACATCGCACACCCCCTCCACCGCCGGCGGGTTGTAGTCCACGTGGTAGGTGGCACCACAGGCCAGGCAGGTGCGACGACCGCTCAGTCGGCGTACCAGCACGTCGTCGGGCACCTCCAGGCTGATCACCAGGTCGATGTCCCGGCCGTGCTCCCGCAGCCAGTCTCGCAGCAGCTTCGCCTGGACCTCCGTGCGCGGAAAGCCGTCGAGCAAAGCCCCCCCCGCGGCATCCGGCTGGGCGAGCCGATCGGTCACCAGGTCACAGACCACCTCGTCCGGGACCAGTTCGCCCTTGCTCATGTAGCTCTGGGCCAGCTTGCCGAGGGCCGTCCCCTCCTTGAGGTTCTTCCGGAAGATGTCGCCGGTGCTGATGTGGGGGATGCCCGCCTTGTCGCAGATCGCCTTGGCCTGGGTGCCCTTGCCGGCGCCCGGGGGCCCGAAGAGGATGATGTCCATGCCCGTCTCCGCGAGGCGAGCCCCTCGATGGGCCGCCTCAGAGGGTGAGAAGCCGGCTCCGGCGTCCCTTCACCTTCGACGACTTGGGACCGAGGATGCCGTCGTAGTGGCGGGTCAACAGGTGCCCCTCGATCTGCCCGACGGTGTCCAGGCAGACCGCGACGATGATCAGCAATCCGGTCCCACCGAAGTAGAACGGCACGCCGTAGCTGGAAACCAGGATGGTCGGCAGGATGCAGACCGCCGACAGGTAGATGGCGCCACCCGCGGTCAGCCGGGTCAGGATCCGGTCGAGGTAGTCCGCCGTCTGCTTGCCCGGCCGCACACCCGGGATGTACCCCCCGTGCTTGCGCAGGTTGTCCGCCACGTCGACCGGGTTGAAGGTCACCGCCGTGTAGAAGTAGGCGAAGAACACGATCATCACCACGTAGGTGACGCCGTAGACCCAGGTGCCCGGCATGAACGCCGAACGCATCGCCTCGAAGATCGGGTGCTCGTAGAAGCTGCCGATGGTCGCCGGGAACATCAGCACCGACGACGCGAAGATCGGCGGGATGACGCCCGAGACGTTGACCTTCATCGGCAGGTGGGTCGCCTGTCCCCCGTAGACCTGGCGCCCGACCACCCGCTTGGCGTACTGGATCGGCACCCGCCGCTGGCCACGCTCGACGAAGACGATCCCCATGATCACCACGAACATGAACGCGAGCAGCAGCACCAGCTCGAGCAGGTTGATCTGCTCGATGCGCACCATCTCGATGGTCTTGCCCAGCCCCGCCGGCAGGGCCGCGATGATCCCTCCGGTGATGACGAGCGAGGCCCCGTTGCCGATCCCGCGATCGGTGATCTGCTCGCCCAGCCACATCACGAAGCAGCTTCCCGCCGTCATGGTGATGATGGTCATCAGCCGGAAGCCCCAACCGGCGTGGGGCACGACGTCGCTGCCGCCCAGGGTCTTCATCGACTCCAGGCTGATGGCGATCGCCGTCGACTGCACCAGGGCGATCCCGATGGTCAGGTACCGGGTCCACTGGGTGATCTTGTTGCGCCCGGCCTGTCCCTCGTTCTTCAACCGCTCGACCTGCGGCAACATCACCGCCATGAGCTGCATGATGATGCTGGCGCTGATGTAGGGCATGATGCCGAGCACGAACACGCTGAACTGCTTCAACGCGCCGCCCGAGAACATGTCGTACATGCCGAACAGGCTGTTCTGGTTCGTCGCGAAGAAGTCGGCGAGCGCGGTGCGGTCCACCCCCGGAGCGGGGATGAATACGCCCAGCCGGTAGATGGCGAGCATCCCCAGCGTGAAGAAGATCCGGTTCCGCAGGTCGGGAATCTTGAGGATGTTGGCGATGGCCTCGATCACGGGCGCCGTCCTTCAGCGCGTGGCGGGCTCGCCGCGGCTGTCACTGAGCTGGTTCACACGACCTCGGCAGACCCGCCGGCGGCCTCGATGCTGGCCTTGGCCGACGCGGTGAACGCCGCGGCCCGCACCGTGACGGCGAAGGAGATGCCCCCATTGCCGAGCACCTTCACGCCGTCGCGTGCAACCTTGCGCACCAATCCGCGAGCCTTCAAGGCCTCGGCATCGACGACCTCACCCTCGCTGAAGGCGGCGGCGATGCGGTCGAGGCGAACCTCGGAGTACTGCTTGGCGAAGTGGTTCTTGAAACCCCGCTTCGGCAGGCGCCGGGCCAGCGGCATCTGGCCGCCCTCGAACCCGGGCCGCACCGTGCTGCGGCTCCACTGGCCCTTGCGACCCCGCCCGGCGGACGTGCCCTTGCCGGAGCCCTCGCCGCGCCCGACCCGCGTGCGCTTGCGGGTCGACCCGGGAGGCGGAGAGAGATGGGAGAGTTCGTTGGCCATGTCGGCTCCCAGGGCGTACCACGCCCCGCTGAGGGTTCGTCTACTGGTCGACCTCGACCTCGGCGACATCGACGAGGTGGATCACCCGCTTCACCATGCCCCGAATGGCCGGGGTGTTGTCCAGCACCCGCGTATCCTGCGGCCGTCGCAGTCCCAGACCACGGACCGTCGCCCGCTGCCGGTCGGTCGTCCCGATGGTGCTCCGCCGGAGCGTCACCTTGAGCTTCTTCATGGGATCCTCCGCGCCGGCTCAGGCGCCGGTCTTCCAGACATGGGCGCCGACGTTGTAGTTGCCCATGACCTCGTCCAGAGACCGCCCGGTACGCACCGCGTACTGCTCGGGCGACTCCAGCTGCTCCAAGGCGTTGAACACGGCCCGCACGACGTTGTGGGGGTTGTTGGTGCCGACCACCTTGGTCAACACGTTGTGGTATCCGGCCGCGTCGAGGATCGAGCGGACGGCCGAGCTGGCGATGACCCCGGTCCCCGGCGACGCCGGTCGGATGATCACCCGAGCAGCCCCGAACTCCCCGATCACGAAGTGCGGCACGGTGCCGTCGACGATGGGCACCTCCACCTGGCCGCGCCGCGCCTTCTCGGTCCCCTTGCGGATCGCCTCCGGGACCTCGTTCGCCTTGCCGTACCCGACGCCGACCTTGCCCTGCCCATCCCCGGACACCACGATGGCGGTGAAGTTGAACCGCCGGCCGCCCTTGACGACCTTGGACACCCGGTTGATGTGGATGGTCTTCTCGATGAAGCCGGAGTCTTCTTCTTCCCGGCGTCGCGAATTGCGCATCTTCGCCACAGCGATCCTCCTGCGGGACGGGTCCCGCGCGTAGCTGTCTAGAACTTGAGCCCGGCTTCACGCGCGGCGTCGGCAAGCGCCTTGACCCGACCGTGGTACAGGTAGCCGTTGCGGTCGAAGCGCACCTCGGTGTACCCGGCAGCGATCGCCTTCTCGCCGATCAGCGCGCCGACCTTGGCGGCCATCGCCCGGTTGCCCCGGTGCCCCTCCTCGGAGCGCAGCTCCGGTGACAGCGAGCTCGCCGCCACGAGGGTCCGCCCGCTGACGTCGTCGATGAGCTGTGCGTAGATGTGGTTGCTGCTGCGAAACACGCTCAGCCGAGGCCGATCGGGCGTTCCGCGGACCACCTTGCGGATGTGGGCCTTGCGGCGCTGACGCGCGGCATGACGCTGGTTGGTCTTGGCCATGGGTACCTCGCCTACTGACCGGACTTGCCGGCCTTGATGCGGACGTACTCACCCTCGTAGCGAACGCCCTTGCCCTTGTAGCTGTCGGGCGGGCGGAACGACCGGATCACGGCGGCCGCCTGGCCGACGCGCTCCTTGTCGATACCCCGCACGAAGATCTTGTTGTTCTTGCCGACCTCGATGTCGATTCCTTCCGGGAAGGCGAACTCCACCGGGTGGCTGTAGCCCAGGTTGAGGACGAGGGTGCGTCCCTTCACCTCGGCCTTGTAGCCGACGCCAACGATGTCCAGGCGGCGCTCGAAGCCCTTGCTCACCCCCTCCACCATGCTGGCCAGCAGCGAGCGCATGAGCCCGTGGTTGGCGCGAAGCTGGGGGGTGTCGCCGGCGCGCCGCACCACCACCGTGGAGTCCTGCTCCTCGAAGTCGATGCCCGCCACCACCTTCCGCGAGATGGAGCCCCTGGGCCCCTTCACCACGATCTCGCCATTGGCGTGCTGGAAGGTGACGCCCTTGGGGAGTTCAACGGGCTTGTTGCCGATGCGCGACATGAAACTCTCCGGCTACCAGACGTAGCAGAGGACCTCTCCGCCGACGCCGGCCTGACGGGCCTGGCGGTCGGTGAGCAGTCCACGCGGGGTGGTGAGGATGGCGACACCGAGCCCGTTGCGGACGCGCGGAATGTCGTCCTTGCCGACATACCGCCGGCGGCTGGGCTTGCTGACGCGCTGGAGGCCGCGGATGACAGCCTTGTTGGACTCGTCGTAGCGGGGGAAGATCTTGATCCAGCCCTGCGGCCCCTCGTCGACCTCGATGTATCCCTCGACGAAGCCTTCGCGCTTGAGGATCTTGACGACCTCCAGCTTCAGCTTGCTTCGGGGGACCATCAGGCTCGAGTGGCGGGCCTGGACCGCGTTCCGGATGCGCGTCAGCAGGTCGGCGATCGGGTCGGTCATTGTCGTGTGCTCCTATGGGCGCCCGCCCGCGGTCCGAGGAGCGCAGCGGGGCGAGGGCGGCTTGGGCGCAAAGGCAGGGCTACCAGGACGCCTTGGTGACGCCGGGGATCTGGCCCTTGAGCGACAGCTCGCGGAAGCAGATGCGGCACATGTCGAACTTGCGGAGGTACGCCCGCGGCCGACCGCAGATCCTGCACCGGTTGTGGGCCCGAACCTTGAACTTCTGCGGACGCTTGGACCTGGCGATCATGGACTTCTTGGCCATGGCTACTGCTCCCGGAAGGGCATGCCGAGCGCCTTGAGCAGAGCCCTGCCCTCGGCGTCGGTCTTGGCGGTGGTGACCATCGTGATGTTCAGACCCGTGATGCGCTGGACCTTGTCGTAGTCGATCTCGGGAAACACGATCTGCTCGGTGAGTCCCATGCTGTAGTTCCCGCGACCATCGAACCCGTTGGGGTCGAGCCCCCGGAAGTCGCGCACCCGCGGGATTGCGATCGAGATCAACCGGTCGAGGAACTCCCACATCCGGTAGTGCCGGAGCGTGACCTTCGCCCCGATCGGCATGCCCTCGCGCAGCTTGAAGTTCGCGATCGACCGCCGCGCGTGGCAGATCACCGCCCGCTGCCCGGTGATGACCGACAGCTCTTCGGCCGCCCGCTCCAGCACCTTGCGGTTGGTGATCGCCTCCTTGAGGCTGACGTTGAGCACGATCTTCTCGAGCCGCGGCACCTGCATGGGGTTCCGGTAGGCGAACTCCTCCTGCAGTGCGGGCACGACCTGTTCGAAGTATCGCTGGCGACGCCGTGGTTCCATCTTGAGGGCTCCCGGTGTTCCGCGTCACCCGCCATCCGGCGGGGGCGGCATTCAGACGTTGTCGATGATCTCGCCGGTCTTCCGGTCGAAACGAACCTTCCGGCCGTCGTCGAGAAACTTGAACCCCACCTTCATGGGGCGGCCCTCGGCGGCGTTCCAGAGCGCCACGTTGGAGATGTGGATCGGCGCTTCCTTCTCGATGGTGCCGCCGGGCCGATCGCCCTGGGGCTTCACGTGCCGCTTGACCAGGTTGACCCGCTCGACCACGACCCGGTTCTTCGCAGTCAGCACCCGCAGAACGCGGCCCGTCTGGCCCTTGTTCTTGCCGGCGGTCACCACCACCACGTCGTCCCGCTTGATCTTCATGCTTGCCATGGTTGTAGCTCCTCGCTCACAGCACTTCAGGCGCGAGGGAGACGATGCGCATGAACGCCTTGGCCCGCAGCTCGCGCGCGACGGGTCCGAAGATGCGGGTGCCGATGGGCTCACCCTCCGAGTTCACGAGCACGGCCGAGTTGTTGTCGAAGCGGATGTAGCTGCCGTCGGGGCGCCGCAGCTCCTTGGCCGTCCGGACGATCACCGCGCGGGCCACCTGCCCCTTCTTGACCTTGCCGTTGGGCATGGCCTCCTTGACGCTGACGACGATGATGTCGCCCACGGAGGCGTACTTCCGCTTGCTTCCCCCCAGCACCTTGATGCACTGGAGCTTCTTGGCGCCGCTGTTGTCGGCGACGTCGAGCACGGACTGCATCTGGATCATGGTTCACCTCGTTTCAGTCGGACGGGACCCTCAGACACCGGACTCCCGCTGCTCGACGACCACCCAGCGCTTGGTGCGCGACAAGGGCCGCGATTCCTTGATGACGACGATGTCGCCGACCTTGCAGGCGTTGTCTTCGTCGTGGGCCTTGTAGGTCTTGCGACGGTTGACGTACTTCCGGTACCGCGGGTGCAGCACTCGGCGCTGAACCTCGACGACCACCGTCTTGTCCATCTTGTCGGACACGACCCGGCCCACGAGCAGTCGCCCGCCCCGGGAAGTGGAGGTGTCGGTGGACTCGGTACCAGACTCGGCGGTCGCCGCCGTGTACGACTCGGTAGACATGGAACTCTCGCGCTGGTCCGCCACGCGGCGGAGCGTTGAATGGTGCGCTTCAGGCCGGGTCTCCCGGAGACCGGGACTCACGGCCTGGCGTCGCCACGCCTGCACCGACGCGAAGGCCGGTGCCGCGAAGGGCCGTGACGTCTGAGCCACGGCCCGCCTCGCCCTCCACGAGGAGGGCCCACGCAGTATCGTCACCCGCCCATCTTGTCAACGAGACCCTTGATGAACCCACCCGAGGAGGCCGACTCCCCGGACTCGGCGACGGCGCCGGGCTGGAAGCTGCCCCGGTAGCGGTTGCGCAGGCTGTCCTTGGGGAGTCCCTGGCTCAGCTCGCGCGCCCGCTCGGCGGTGCGGATCCGGGCGATATCGCGCCGCAGCCGTCGCAGGCGCGAGGTGTCCTCGAGCTGCCCGGTACGCAGGCGGAAGCCGGCCGCGAGCAGCTCCCGCTCCAGCTCCAGCTCGCGATGCACGAGCTGCTCGTCGGTCAGGGCGTCCAGGTTCAACTTGGCCATCACAGCACCTCGTTGCGCGTCACGAACTTCGTGGCGATGGGCAGCTTGTGACCGCAGAGCCGGAAGGCTTCCTTCGCCACATCCTCGGGCACGCCCTCCAGTTCGTAGAGCACCCGCCCCGGCTTGACCACGGCGACCCAGTACTCGGGGGAGCCCTTGCCCTTCCCCATCCGGGTCTCGGCCGGCTTCTTGCTGATCGGCTTGTCGGGGAACACCCGGATCCAGACCTTGCCACCGCGCTTGACGTGACGGGTGAGCGCCACGCGGCCGGCCTCGATCTGCCGGGAGGTCAACCAGCCGCACTCCGTCGCCTGGAGACCGTAGTCACCGAAGCTGACCCGGCTGCCGCGATAGGACAGGCCCCGCATCCGCCCCTTCTGCCGCCGGCGGTACTTCACTCGCTTGGGAGAGAGCATCTCTGACTCCTCGGGGCGCGATGGCGCCCGAAACCTTGGCTAGGAAGCGCGATCCTCGTCGCCCGGCAGGACCTCGCCCTTGAAGATCCACACCTTGACGCCGATGACGCCGTAGGTGGTCTTGGCTTCGGCCGTGCCGTAGTCGATGTCGGCGCGCAGGGTGTGGAGCGGCACGCGACCGTCCATGTAGCGTTCCGAGCGGGACATCTCCGCGCCGCCGAGTCGGCCGGCGCAGCGGACCTTCACGCCCTTGGCACCGGCGCGACGCGCCTGGATGAGCGCCTTCTTCATCGCCCGGCGGAAGCTGACCCGCTTCTCGAGCTGTGCGGCGATGTTCTCGGCGACCAGGGTGGCGTCGGTCTCGACCTTCCGAACCTCGATGACGTTCAGGAAGATCTCGGTGTCCGTGATCTTCTGCAGGTCGGCGCGCAACGCGTCCAGGCCGCTGGCCCGCTTGCCGATGATGACCCCGGGCTTGGCGGCGTGGACGAACACCTTGGCCTTGTTGGCCGCCCGCTCGATCGTCACCCGCGAGATCCCCGCGGTCTTCAGCTTCTCCTTGAGGAAGGCGCGGATCGCGAGATCCTCGTGCAGGAACCGTTGGTAGTCCTTCTCGGCGTACCACTTCGAGTCCCAATCGCGGATGACGCCGAGCCGGAACCCGATCGGATGAACCTTCTGACCCATCAGGCCACTCCTTGTCCGACAACCACGGTGATGTGGCTGGTCTTCTTGTGGATGCGGGTGGCCATTCCCCGAGCGCGCGGCCGGAAACGCCGCAGCGTGGGGCCCTGGTCCACGTAGATTTCCTTGACGACGAGCTCGTCGACGTCGACGAAGGTGTTGGTGCGCTCCGCCTGGTACTCGGCGTTGGCGACGGCCGACTCCAGCAGGCGCCGGATCAGCGGCGCCGACTTCTTGCGGGTGAACGCCAGGATCTCGATCGCCTCGCCGACATCACGGCCGCGCACCAGGTCGGCGACCAGGCGCGCCTTGCGCGGGCTGACTCGTGCGAGCTTGAGCTTCGCCTTGGCTTCCATGAGCTTCTCCTCGGGCACGGGCCGCGGCGGCCCGCCCCCTGGGCATCAGCGGCCCTTGGACTTCCGGTCGGCCGCGTGGCCGTAGAAGGTACGGGTGGGAGCGAACTCGCCGAGCTTGTGCCCGACCATGTTCTCGGTCACGTAGACCGGGATGAACTTCTTGCCGTTGTGGACCATGAAGGTCAGACCGATGAAGTCGGGCAGGATCGTGCTGCGCCGGCTCCAGGTCTTGATGGTCCGGTTGCCGCCTTCCTTGGCTGCGGCGACCTTGGCCACCAGGTGCTGGTCCACGAAGGGGCCTTTCTTGATGGAGCGGGCCATGGGCCGACCTCCTGCGGGAGATGCCGCGCTACTTGCGGCGCTTGACGATGAACTTGTTCGAGGGGTTCTTGCGGCTGCGGGTCTTGTAGCCCTTGGTGGGCTTGCCCCACGGGGTCACCGGGTGACGACCCTTGGCGCGCCCTTCGCCGCCCCCGTGGGGGTGATCGATGGGGTTCATCGCCGTGCCGCGCACGACCGGCCGCCGCCCGAGCCACCGGGCGCGCCCGGCCTTGCCGATGACCTGGTTTTCGTGTTCGAGGTTGCCGACCTGGCCCACGGTGGCCCGGCACCGCCGGTGCACCTTGCGCAGCTCGCCCGACGGCAGGCGCAGCAGGACGTACTCGCCCTCCTTGGCCATGACCTGGGCGTAGGAGCCGGCCGACCGGCAGAGCTGTCCGCCCTTTCCGATCTGCAGCTCGACATTGTGGACCCAGGTGCCCAGCGGGACGGCATGCAGGTGCATGCAGTTGCCGGGGCGGATGTCGGCGCTGTCGCTGGTGATGACCTCGTGACCGACCTCGAGCTTGTGCGGCGCGAGGATGTAGCGCTTCTCGCCGTCGGCGTAGTGGATCAGGGCGATCCGGGCGCTGCGGTTGGGATCGTACTCGATGGCCGCCACCTTGCCCGGCACCCCGTCCTTGTCGCGACGGAAGTCGATGACCCGGTAGCGCCGCTTGTGGCCACCACCCCGATGCCGCACGGTCATGCGACCGCGGTTGTTGCGTCCGCCGCTCTTGCTCAGGGCGACGACGAGCGACTTCTCCGGCTTCGAACGGGTCACCTCGGAGAAATCCGAGGAACTCATGAAACGCCGCGAGGGCGTCGTCGGCTTGAACTTGCGAGTGCCCATCTCTGCTCCCGCCTAGGCGTCGAAGAAGTTGAGAGCGTCACCTTCGGCGAGGCGCACGTAGGCCTTCTTCCAGTTGGGACGCTTGCCGTAGTACCGACCGAAGCGCTTGGTCTTGCCGCGAACGGTGACCGTCCGGACATCTTCGACCTGGACGCCGAAGACCTGCTCGATCGCCTGCTTGATCTGGATCTTGTTCGCCTGCAGCCCCACCTGGAACACGTAGGTGTTCTGGTCATCCGTGAGGATGGTGGACTTCTCGGTGATCAACGGTCGGATCAGGATGTCATGCAGTTCGGCCACCGCTCACCTCCCCAGCCGGGCGACGACACCGTCCACGGCGTCCTTGGTCATGGCCAGGTTCTTGTGCTTGAGGACGTCGTAGACGTTGAGGCCCTCGACGGGCAGCACCGTCACCCCCGGAATGTTCCGAGCGGACCGGACGATCGCCTCGTCCCGCTCCGGGAGCACCAGCAGCAGGTCGTCGAAGTCGAAGGTCTTCATGACCTTGGCGAAGGCCCGGGTCTTGACCTCCGGGAGCTGGAAGCCGTCGAAGACGGTCACGGCCTCGTCCTGGACCCGCTTGCTCAGCGCGCTGCGCAGTGCCGCACGCCGCACCTTCTTGGGCAACTTGTGGGCATGGGAGCGCGGATGCGGCCCGTGAACGACGCCACCGCCCCGCCAGTGCACCGCGCGGGTGGTTCCCTGGCGGGCCCGGCCGGTGCCCTTCTGCCGGTAGGGCTTCTTGCCGCCCCCGGAGACCTGGGCTCGCGACCGCGTCGCGTGGGTGCCCGCGCGCCGCTTGGCGAGCTGGTACCGCACCACGGCGTAGAACAGGTGGGGCTTGACTTCGGCACCGAAGACCGCGTCGTCGAGGTCGATGGACCCGACCTTCTCGCGTTCGGTGTTGTAGAGATCGATGCTCGGCATGCGCCTTTCCTCCACGAGAGCGGGGCTCTCAGGTGGTCTTGATCTCGACGTGCACACCAGCCGAGAGATCGAGCTTCATGAGGGCATCGACCGTGGACTGGGTAGGCTCGAGGATGTCGAGAAGGCGATGGTGCGTACGCCGCTCGAACTGCTCACGCGACTTCTTGTCGACGTGCGGTCCGCGCAGCACGGTCCACCGGCTGATGGTCGTGGGCAGCGGGAAGGGACCCCGCACCACGACTCCGGTCCGCTTGGCGGTCTCGACGATCTCCAGCGCCGACTTGTCGAGGAGCTTGTGATCGTAGGCCTTGAGCCGGATCCGGATCTTGGGGGTGCTGGCCATGGGAATGTCCTGGCTGGGTAGCAGAAAGAGGGCGGACCCGAGGGTCCGCCCGGACGGAATACCTACTCGATGATCTCGGAGACCACGCCGGCGCCGACGGTGCGGCCACCCTCGCGGATGGCGAAGCGGAGCTGCTTCTCGATGGCGATGGGGGTGATCAGC
>RFKJ01000885.1 GCA_003694325.1 Deltaproteobacteria bacterium | reverse complement strand
CGACCCGAGCCTTGACCCGGGCGACGTCGGACAGCTCGGCCTGGCGGCGCTGGGTGACGGCATCGATGATGCCGACCCACAGCAGCACCAGGGCGACGGTGCCGGCAAACAGCAGGCGGTACTTCAGCGCCACGGGGTCGGCGGCGTCGGGCACGGCGACGACCTTCTTGACGCCGACGCCGACGGCGGTGATGGCGATGGTCAGCGGAAGGTGGGCGGAGACCCAGACGTAGGGGGCCAGGCGGCTGTGCTTGATGCGCGAGCCGGCGACGTCGTCGAAGTAGATCCACCACAGGCAGCAGGTGACCAGCATCCCCATGACGGCGAGCCCCGCCCGGCCGGCGTCGAGCCCCAGGGCGGCCAGCTCTGTCAGGACCTTCACGAAGGACTCACCGAGCACGATGATGGTGAGCAGGCCGTAGCGTTCCGTCATGTGCAGGACGTCGGGCGGGAAGCGCGTGGCCAGCGCGCGAGCGTGGCGGGACATCCCGCCGGACACGGACAGGGCCACGCCGACCGCCCACAGCCCGTAGATCCAGGGTTCGGGCACGAACGCGCTGACGAACCAGGCCAGCGCGGCGAGGCTGCTGAGCACGACGTAGCGACCGGTCAGGTCCCGGCTGAGGGGTTCCTGGCGCCAGGCCCGCAGGTACATCGATGCCAGCACGGCTCGCCCCGCCGCGTAGAACAGGGCGAAGTCGCGCGGCTGGTGCTCCAGGATGTCGGGGACACAGACGGCCATCCCGGCGACCGTGAACATCTGCAGGAACACCAGCCCGCGGTGGAGCGCGTCGTCGACGACGAAGCGGTCGGTGTAGAAGGTGAACGAGGTCCAGGTCAGCCACAGGGGGACCATCAGGCCGGCGAAGGCCAGGAAACCGTCGATGCCGATGTTGGCCGACAGGGTGTTGCCGAGCTGGATGAAGGCGGCGACGTAGACGAGGTCGTAGAACAGCTCCAGCCAGCCGACGCGGCGTTCGTGGCCGTGCTGGGGGCTGTGGAGGGTCGGCGTGTGCAGCCAGCGGCTGGCCATCGGGGCTCCGGGACCTTCGGGATCTACCCGGGCGGGGCGGGGATGGCGCCGCCCGGGGATGCGCGGTGCGTGCCGCGAGGCGATGGCATCCTCCCCCGGAGGCCGGCCCCCATTCCCGCCGGTCGGCGGCTACCCCGGCTCGGCCGCGGTCCGCCCGCGAATGGTCCACCAGTCGTGCAATTCCGGCAGGCGGCTGCGGTGGACCAGCCAGGTCTCGCGGTCGATGGGGATGACGTCGGGACGGACCGGCAGCGTGACCTCCCGCAGCTCGCCGTCGTCGTCGATCTGGATGAAGGCGAAGTCCAGGGCCCGGCTCAGGCCGATGAGGGGGAGCATGTCCCAGGGGGTCCCCCGGACCGGGCGGATCACGGCCCCCCCGATCTCGCCCTTCCAGACCCGGGCCATGCCGATGCCGACGCTGCCGGTGGTGGTCTCGTAGCCCGGCATCAGCCCGCCTCGGGGGGCGAGGAGCTGGCGCAACGCCGGCGAGTAGCGGCGCGGGTCGGTGCGCAGCAGCATGCGCTGGCTGGACAGCGGCCGGTTCTCGTCGATGCCCAGGGTCTCGGCGATGCCGAACTCGCTGATCCGGTGGACCCGGTCGCCGCCGGGGCGCAGGGCGTAGACCTCCTGGGTCATCACGTCGCCGACGCAGGCGGCGAGAACGACATCGTCGACCACCAGCGAGATCATGGTGCCGACGCCGTGGGACTGGCGGCGGATGAACGCCCGTGTCCCGTCGAGGGGGTCGACGCTGAACCAGGCGTTGCAGCCGGTGGCCGTGCAGGGGACGCGCAGGTGGTCTTCTTCCGCCACGATGCCGAAGCTGGGGAACCACTCCCGCAGCAGCTTGACGTAGACCTTCTGGGCGGCGTGGTCGGCGCTGGTCACCATGTCCGGGGACGCCCGGCGCGAGGGGTCGCCCTCTCCCGACGCCGGGCGCTGGCCCTTGACCTGGACTTCAAAGGTGAAGCGTTCGGCCCGGATGGCCACGATGGCCCGCCGGACGGCTTCCTTCATCAGGGTGCCCACGACGTGGGCGTTCATGGTGCCGAAGTCCTGCATGGGGACTCTTGACCCGGTGGGGCGGGGGCGGCCAGCCGACAAGGGATGGGCCGGACAACGTTCGTCGTGCGTGGTCGAGAGCTGCCGGGCAGGTGTACTGTCCTGCAGACATGGAGTCGGAGGAGCCCCGGGCTAGTAGCAGCTCCAGTAGCTGCAGCTGATGTCGCCGCTGGTGGGCACTTCGTAGTCGATGCCGCTGCCGTACACGAAGATGTCGTTGGGGTCGTTGTCGGAGGATCCGCTGCCCCAGTCGCAGCCGTCGCTGACCAGGCTGTTGCCGCTGACGTCGTAGATGTAGGCGCCGCCGCCGCTCGCCGTGGAGCTGTCGTAGTAGCTCTCGTTGGCCAGGACCGCTCCGTCCACGCAGTCGACCAAGCCGCGGATCAGGGCAATGCCGCCGCCGCCGTAGTAGGCCCGATTGCCCGACAGGGTGGTGCCGTCCAGGGTGAGCCGCCCCCCCGTCGCCGGGGTAGTACCGTTGAGGTAGAAGCCGCCGCCATAGTAGGTGTAGTTGTCGTTGTTGATGACCTCGGAGTCGATCAGTTCGACGGTGCTGTCAACCACGTAGAAGCCGTTGCCGTAGCCGCCGAAGGCGGAGTTTTCGGAGACCTCGATGCGGATGCCGACGGTCGGGCAGCGCTCCAGGTAGAGGCCGCCGCCGCGCAGGGAGAAGTTGTCGGTGATGACCACGCTGTCCAGCGACAGGCTGTTGACGTCGTAGCAGTGCAGGCCTCCGCCACCCTCGATCGAGCTGTCGGTGGCCGAGAGGTCACCGTCACCTCCGGTCAGGGTGAGGTCCTGCACGGACAGATCCACTGCAGCGCCGGTCACGGTGATCACCGGGCCGCTGTTGGAGCCGTTCAGCACGGCGGAGTCCCAGCCGATGACGGTGAGGTCATGGTTGACCATGAGGTTGGCGTAGGTGGTGCCGCCGCAGAAGCTCAGCGTGCCGGCTTCCGAAGAGGTCCAGGCGACCGGGCTGCTGCTGGAGCCCCGCTCGAAGGTGCGGGTGAGGTCGGTGGCCACGCCGGCGGTAGTGGTGAAGCTGGCACCCTCGCCCTCGTTGGCGGGGTCGCAGTCCTGGTCGATGGCGTCGCAGCGCTCGGGGGCCCCGGGGTAGACGCTGTCGTCGCCGTCGTCGCAGTCGGTGGCGTCGTCGGTCCAGATGCCGCCTGGCTCGTCGCAGGCGTCGAAGGTGTCGTCTGCAGCGCCGTAGCCGTCTCCGTCACGGTCAGCGTAGTAGCGGGTGGCGCTGTCGGGATCGACGGTGTCGGCGTCGTCGACCAGGCCGTCGCAGTCCTCGTCGGTGTCCGCCGCGTCACAGACCTCGATGGCAGCGGGTGATATCTCAGCGTTGCCGTCGTCGCAGTCCGCGCTGTTTGCGACGTAGACGGTGGTGCCCGTGGAAGGGTCCTCGCAGGCCTGCACGGGTGCGCTGTCGCCGTCGCCGTAGCCGTCGAGGTCGCCGTCGACGTACCAGCCGATCAAGCTGCTGCTCAGGGTGCTGCTGTCGTCGTCGTCTGCACGGCCGTCGCAGTCCTCGTCGGTGTTGGCGTCGTCACACACCTCGTCGGCGCCAGGGTTGATGCTGGCGTCGGCATCGTCGCAGTCGGTGGCATCATCCAGCACGTAGGCGGTGGCGCCGCTGCTGGGGTCGTCGCAGGCGAAGATGGCGGTGGCGGAGTCGCTGCCGTAGCCGTCGCGATCAGCGTCCAGGACCCAGGTTCCCAGGGTGCCCGTGGACACATCCGGGTCATCGTCGTCTGCGCGGCCGTCACAGTTCTCGTCAGTGTTGGCGTCGTCGCACACCTCGACGGCGCCGGGGTTGATGCCGGCGTCGGCATCGTTACAGTCGGTGGCATCCTCGACGAAGCCGTCGGGCGTACCGCAGGCGAGCTCCTGGACGGTGGCGTTGCCGTAGCCGTCGGCGTCCCTGTCCTCGTAGTAGACGTTCCAGCTACTCGTCAGTACGTCGGGATCCTCATCATCGACCAGGCCGTCGCAGTCGTTGTCCTTGTCGTCGCAGACCTCGTCCATGCCTGGGTTGAGCTCGGCGTCGGTGTCGACGCAGTCGCCCCCCTCGAGCTGCCAGGTGGCCCCGTCGTCGGGAGGCGAGCAGCCCACGACCTCGGTGTTGCCGCCGTAGCCGTCTTCGTCGACGTCGCGGTACCAGCTCACGGCGTCGGACGCGTCCTCGTCCACCTCGTCGTCGCAGTCCTGGTCGATACCGTCGCAGATCTCCACGCCGTCGGGGTTTACCAACTCGTCGCCGTCGTCGCAGTCGCCCCCCTGCTGGATCCAGTCCGAGGCGGGGGCTTCGCAGGCCCGGTCGGATTCTTCAGAGTCGCCATAGCCGTCGCCGTCTTCGTCGGGGTACCAGGTGGCGGCGTCGGCAGCGCTGTCTTCGTCGATGACGCCGTCGCAGTCATCGTCGATGCCATTGCACATCTCGTCGGCCCACGGGTTGATCAGCGGGTCGGTGTCGTCGCAGTCGTCGCCGCCCGCCTCGATGCTGTCGAAGCCGTCGCCATCGGCGTCGGCCTGTCCGGCGGCACCGTCGCTGGTGTCGTCCTGGCCCGAGGACCCCTTGTCGAAGCAGGCGCAGAACAGGATCAGGGGAAGGGAGAGCATCAGGGACACGAGCAGCTCTCGAGGTGTGCAGGATAGCCGAGCATACCCGCTCCGGCCGGCCATCGCGGCAGGCATAGGCAGCACGCCCCCGGCGCCCGAGATCGGCACAGCGGGCGCGGTTGTGGTGGAGCCCAGGGCCGTGGAATCAGCGAGTCTGGCCTGAAGCCGCTTGGCCGATGGACGGGAGACTGCCGCGCCTGGGGCCGCCAGGACCTCGCCCTCGGCGCTCGCTCCCTCTTCCGCTTCCAGGGTTGGCGTCCACTCCTTGCAACCCCCGCCACCCCGTGGCACGGTCGCGCCGCCGACCGCCTCCTTCACATTCTGTGACATGGGGGGACGGACGAGGTCGGCCACGGGGTGCCGGTCCTGGTGGTCGGCCAGGAACGATTACTGCGCGGGCACCCTCTGTGGTACGCTGCTCGCACCCGGAGGATTGATGCCCGCTTCCCGCTTCCCGCTTCCCGCTTCTCTCTTGATGCTCGCTGTCAGCGGTCGGGCGGACGCGGTGACGATCAACGCGGCGTCGTGTGTGGCGCAGCCCGACAACGTCCTGCGGTTTGACTGCTCGGTGGAGACCGACACGCCGGCGTCGGTGGAACTCCGCTTCTGCGATGCGACGGTGGGGGGCAGCGGGTGCAGCAAGACGCGTACCCGGGCGGCCGGTGCTGGGGTGGCGTCCAGCACCTGCACCGTCGGCAGCGCCTGCACCCTCTACGATCTGACGGTCTACAACCTCATCTCGGGCCACGACTACGAGTGGCACGCCCACGCCGCAGACGCCACCAGCTCGGACGTGTGGACCGCTGTTCCACCGGATGACGTGTTTACCCCGGCGGCACTCCCGTCGCCCGGACTGGCGGGCATCGACCTGAGCATCGAGGTATCGGGCACAACGGCCATGCAGAATGTGCTGTTCAACTATGGATGCACGGAAGACTCGTTCGGTTCCCCATTGATCGGATGAAGCGGCCGGCGGCGGGGTTCCCCCCGATCGCCGAGGCAGGCCATGGCCCGCAGACCACGGCACACCGACTCGACATGTCGAACCT